>JABDPN010000075.1 GCA_013042715.1 Flavobacteriaceae bacterium
TTATTATTGACATTGGGTAAAAATGGTATTTCTATCCACCATCTTCCAGTCCTAGTACTTTTATAAAAGATAAGTTCTTCATCTTCAATTAGTACAGTATATTTTATATGATTTTTATCTAAAGGATCGTCTTCAACTCTGCAATTTACACCTTCAATAAAATACCAAATAATTTGAGCCATTAGCATTGAAGAGGATTCATCGTCTTTTGAAGGTTTATATTCGTATAAACCAAAAGAGGATACTTTGTTACTTATCCCTGCATATCTTGCAATAGAGCAAATCTCTTTCCCATCAAAACCATTTGGAGAATACTTAAGCTTTGTACTAACCTCAGATGCTCTAATGCATCTTAAATCAATACTAACTATGTTAGCATCACGCAAAACAGGCTCCACAAAACTAATATTATTTGTGACTTCTCCAAGTCTGTAGGCTTCAAAATATAACTTATCCATTAAATCAATTTCTTCTTGAGAATTGAAATAGGTTTGATAACCAATAGTTGAATAATTAAATAAGTTATATGGTTTCTCCAGAATTACCTTACCTAAATAGCTGTTATTTTTGATTGGTTTACTAGAATCACCAAGATCAAAACTCTTATCAACATTAACAATATTAACCATTGGTGTAATATTATCGTATGCTCTGTAATTAGCATAGGTTAAGTCTTGGCTTCCTCCAATAATTAATGGAATAATATTTTGCTCTAATAATTGAGATACAACAGATCTTAATGCAAAATAAGTGTCTTCTGTTGTTTCACCTTTTTCAATATTACCCAAATCTGCAATTGTAACATTCCAATTACCTGGAAATAATTCGTATAAACTTTTTCTTATTTCATTAAGCTGAAAGTCTTCACCAATGAAATTTATATCATTCCTGTTTTCTAAAACTCCAAATAATGCAATGTCTACGCCTTGTAGTTCTGGAATTCCGTTTTGAGCAGAATGTATCTTTATTTTTTTTCCTAATACTTGTTTAGACATTAACTCGTTATGAGCTAATACTAAATCTTGAACAGGAGAAAGATAACTATCCATATATTATTTCTTTTTCTTGGTTGCTCTTTTTTTAGGTTTTGGAGTCTTTTTCTCGATTAAATCTTGAACTTTTTCAAGTGTAAGCTTTGATGCATCTACAGTTTTTGGGAGTTCAATCTTTAATTTACCTTTTATAATGTTATGTCTTCCCCAACGTGCTTTTTCTACTCTTATGCCTTCTGCTTCCCATACATGAACCAATTTATCTTTTTCTTTCTGGATCTTATCTTCAATTAATGTAATGACATCTTCTTCTGAAAGGTTATCCCAATCGTATTTCTTGTTAACATTAATAAACATATTGTTCCATTTAATAAATGGTCCAAATCTTCCTTTACCTTTTTGAACTGGTAAATCTTGATAATGGTGAATTGGAGCGTCTGCTTTTTGTTTTTCTTCTATATAATGAATAGCATCATTTAAACTCACTTCTAATGGATCTATTCCTTTTGGTAAAGAAACGAAAGTTTTACCAAACCTAACATAAGGTCCAAATCTGCCATTATTTACTTCAACAGGCTGGTTTTCGTATTCCCCTAGATTCTTTGGTAAATGGAACAAATCCATTGCTTCTTCAAAAGTAATAGCATTTAACTGTTTGTCTGGTGGTAAACTTGCAAAAAGAGGTTTCTCTTCTTCTTCTGCAGTTCCTATTTGAACCATAGGTCCAAATCTACCCAAACGTACACTCACTTGTCTTCCGGTTTTAGGGTCTGTTCCTAAAACACGCTCTCCAGATTCTCGAGTTGCGTTTAATTTAACATCTTCTACTTGAGGATGAAAGTCGTTGTAGAATTCTTTCATTACAACTTTCCAATCTTCTTTACCTTCTGCAATATCATCAAATTCTTCTTCTACTTTTGCGGTAAAGTTATAATCCAGAATATGTTCGAAATGATTTACTAGAAAATCTGTAACAATCATACCAATATCTGTTGGTATAAGTTTTCCTTTGTCTGAACCCACTTTCTCATTAAGAGTTTTATCACTTATATTTCCATCTTTTAATTTAAGTTGGACATATGATCTATCTTCTCCTTCTACAGTGCCTTTTTCTATATAGCCTCTATTTTGGATAGTTGAAATAGTTGGCGCATATGTAGAGGGTCTCCCAATACCTAGTTCTTCTAATTTTCTTACTAAAGATGCTTCAGTATATCTATATGGCGGACGCGTAAAGCGTTGCGTTGCCGAAATATGCATACTATTAAGTGCTTGCCCAACTTTAAGTGCTGGAAGCATTCCGCTTTGTTCAACTTCTTCATCGTCTGTTCCTTCTAAATATACTTTTAGAAAACCATCAAACTTAATAACTTCACCACTTGCTGTAAAAACTTTGTTATGAGATGAAGTTTCAACTTTTACATTTGTGCGTTCTAATTTTGCATCACTCATTTGAGATGCTATAGCACGTTTCCAAATTAAATCATATAATCTTGCTTGATCGCGTTCTGCACTTATACTTTGTCTTGTGAAATCTGTAGGCCTTATAGCTTCGTGTGCTTCTTGAGCACCTTTAGATTTACCAGAGTAATTTCTAGGTTTGCTGTATTCTACACCATAATTATTAGTTATTGAATTCTTTGCACCTTCTCTAGCCTCATTAGAAAGATTAGTACTATCTGTTCTCATATAAGTAATTAAACCTGTTTCGTATAAGCGTTGTGCTATCGTCATAGTTTTGCTTACTGAAAAGTATAATTTTCTAGATGCCTCTTGTTGTAAAGTAGAGGTAGTAAATGGTGCCGCTGGTGTTTTTTTACCAGGTTTCTTTTCTAAGTCTAAAACTTTGAAATTTGCTCCAATATTTTGTTTTAAAAAGTCGTGTGCTGCTTCTTTAGTTGAAAAAGATTTTGGTAAAGTAGCTTTAAAACTTTGTCCGTTTTCTGTAGAAAATATAGCTGCAACTTTGTAAGAATCTTTTGTTTTAAATTCTTGTATCTCTCTCTCACGCTCTACAATAAGTCTTACTGAAACTGATTGTACACGACCTGCAGATAATCCACTTTTTACTTTCCTCCAAAGCACAGGAGACAACTCGTAACCAACAATTCTATCTAAAACACGTCTAGCTTGTTGTGCATCTACAAGGTTGTAATCTATTGCTCTTGGATTTTCAATAGCTTTTTGAATTGCACTCTTTGTTATCTCATGGAAAACAATTCGTTTCACCTTTTCTTTATCTAGTTTTAGGTTTTCTGCTAGATGCCATGCAATAGCCTCTCCTTCTCGATCTTCATCACTTGCTAACCAAACAATATCTGCTTTTTTGGCTAAATCTCTTAGTTTTTTTACTACAGATTGTTTGTCTTTAGAAACTTTATATTTTGGTGCAAAATCGCCTTCTACATCAACACCTAATTCTTTGGAAGGTAAATCTGATATATGTCCAAAGCTCGATTCTACTTTGAAATCTTTTCCAAGGAATTTTTCTATTGTTTTTGCTTTTGCAGGTGACTCTACAATCACTAAATTCTTAGCCATATTTGAATTTTTTGAGGCTACAAATGTATATGAAAAAAAAGATATTAACCTAATTTAAATGCAAATGGATTTTTTAATTAATGAATTTCAACTATAAAAAAAGACATAAAAAAAGCCTTCTTTCGAAGGCTTTTGTTAAAATGAAAAGGTACTTATTTGTGAAATTCCATCTTCCGTATATTCATATTGATAAAGGATTTCTTCTCCTATTATTAATAGAACATTTTCGAGAGGAATAACATCTTTAGATTGAATACTTGGGTATTGCGTTAGTAACTCAAGGTCTAAAGGATCTGATTTGTCAAATATTTTTAGACCTGCTGTTCCATCGCAAACAAATAATAAATCTTCTTTTACGCCCAAACCATAAGGATTTTCTAGCGTGTAAGATTCAACTAATTGCGGATTAGATTTATCACTTACATCTATAACTTCTAGAACACTTTCTTCTTGTCCACATAAATTACCTCCACGTAGTGTTAAATATGCATAGTCGCCATCTACAACAACAGGATCACAGCCTTCCCAATGCACAAATTCTGAAATGTAAACAGGATTAGATGGATTACTTAAACTATAAATATACATTCCATTTGTACTTCCAAGGTATAAATAACCATCTGCTTGAAACATGGTTTCAATATTCCATCCAGCATATTGTGTGGTTTCTAAAAATGGTTCAGCAAGGTTTGAGATATCAAAAATTGCCATTTCGTTTTCTCCAACAGTATAAAGATAATTGTTTACAATTTGAAAACGTGCTAAAGAACCTCCTGTTCCAACGTTGTTTGTTGTTAATGCAAAATCACCTCCTCCAATTTCAATAAAATCATCATTACTATCTGAAATTTCTCTTTCTTCTTGAGTAATAATCCAATCTACAATTACTTCTGTTTCAATATTATAATTATTCCAATTGACTTCTTGAACTTCTTCAGGAATTTCGTAATCGTAAATAGAAAAGACATCTTCAAGTCTTTCAATATAATGGATGTTATTAATATCTGAAATATCAAAAACAACTAAATCTATAGAACTATCTGCATATAAAAAATTATCTTTTATAGCGATGTCAATATTTCCAGGAATCTTGATGTACGATTTATTTACTGGGTTTTCTGGATTAGTATTATCAACAATCAAAACACCTTGAAACATGTCGTTTATAAAAATATAATCTCCATAAGCATAAATTTTCCCTGATTGATCTATTATTTGAGGATTAAGTATTTCTACAGAATTTCTAAATTCAGCTTTACTCATTATAATAGGAGTAGCTATTGTTATTGTTTCATATTCTGTATTATCACAAGAAAAGAATACTACAATAATTATACTCAAAAGAAAGACTTTAAACCTCATAGTAATACATTTTACTTTGTAGATGCTTCCATATAGAAAAGGTTGTCTAGAAATTTTCTATTTTTCCAATTTCATCTATTTCATCTTGTTCTCCAAAACCTATTACTTCTTTGTATATAATATAAATTGGTAAATAAATAAATGCTGCTAAAAACAGTCCGCCTATACCACAAGTTACTATAGTTAAAATATAAATTAATATTGCACTTACAATTACTAACCCAAAAGTTAATAACCATTTTTTATTTCCTAAGCTAAAACCTAGCGAAACAATATCTCCAATAGATAAATCTGGATTATATGCAAATATTGGTATAAAGAACATTATTGGAACCATTACATAAAACACAGGTAATACACAAAGCATTGTTGCAACACCGGAAATTAAACTGGCAAGTATCATTAATAAAAATCCTTTACCAAAGTATTTTCCTTTAAAGAAATAGAAAAAATCACTTGTGTTAGGTGTTTCACCATGATCCATGTTTTTAACTATTCTATAGAAACCTGCATATAATAATGCTGCAATGGCACTTAAAACAAAAATAACGACATAAAACAGTAATATGTACATAGGTGAGCCTCCACCAAATATTGCACTATTCAATGAATCAGGATCAACATATCCAGAACGAGATTGTTCCATTAAAGCACCAATAAAAGGCACATAAAATGCAAGAATAAATGGTAGCATTATTACTAATGCAAATATTTGTAAAAGTAAGCCCTGTACCCAAACCTTTTTAAATAGTTCTATTGCTTGATTAAACACTGTTCCAAAATCTAGTGCTTTAGCATTTTGAATTTTTTGTTGTAAATAATTTAAAGAATTCATATTGTTGATTAATTAGTTAAACTTCTTAGTAAAAGTATTAATCATTTAAATTAAAAAAACGTTAAACGCATGACACTTTGTCATAAACATGAAATTAATTGTATCTTTGCATACTTATTGACATTAACAGATTTCAATAAATTATATGGAAAAGATTATAGACGAAAATAAACAAGGCGAAAGTCTTTACATAGAAGCAAAAGATGGCAATACGAAAAAACTCTTTATAGAAAGTTATGGTTGCCAAATGAACTTTAGCGATAGTGAAATTGTAGCTTCTATATTAACAAAAAACGGTTTTAATACAACTCAAAATTTGGAAGATGCAGATTTAGTTTTAGTTAATACGTGTTCCATTAGAGATAAAGCTGAACAAACTGTTAGAAAACGTCTTGAAAAATACAACGCAATAAAAAAGATAAACCCTAAAATGAAAGTTGGTGTTTTAGGTTGTATGGCAGAACGTTTAAAAAACAAGTTCCTTGAAGAAGAAAAAATAGTAGACCTTGTTGTTGGTCCAGATGCTTATAAAGACTTACCAAACTTAATTGCAGAAGTTGAAGAAGGCAGAAATGCAGTAAATGTAATCTTATCTAAAGAAGAAACATATGGAGACATTTCTCCTGTAAGATTAGATTCAAATGGAGTAACAGCATTTGTATCAATAACACGCGGTTGTGATAACATGTGTACATTTTGTGTTGTACCATTTACAAGAGGTCGTGAACGCAGTAGAGATCCACAAAGTATTATAGAAGAAGTTAACGATTTATGGCAAAAAGGCTATAAAGAAGTGACACTTCTAGGCCAGAATGTAGACAGCTACCTTTGGTATGGAGGAGGCTTAAAAAAAGATTTTAATAAAGCAACCGAAATGCAAAAAGCAACTGCTGTTAATTTTGCAAATCTTTTGGAGATGTGTGCTCTAGCTCAACCTAAAATGCGTTTTCGTTTTTCTACATCAAATCCACAGGATATGACTCTTGATGTTATTGAAACCATGGCTAAATACATCAACATCTGTAAATATATTCATCTTCCTGTACAAAGTGGAAGTAATAGAATATTAAAAGCCATGAATCGTCAACATACTCGAGAAGAGTATTTTGAGTTGATAGATAACATTAAACGAATCATTCCAGATTGTGCCATAAGTCAGGATATGATAACAGGTTTCCCAACTGAAACTGAAGACGATCATCAAGACACATTAAGTCTCATGGAATATGTAAAGTACGATTTTGGGTTTATGTTTGCCTATTCCGAACGACCAGGTACACTTGCAGAACGTAAGTTGGAAGACGATATACCCACAGATGTTAAAAAACGAAGACTCAACGACATTATACAATTACAACAAAAACATGGCTTGTTAAGAACACAGCAACATGTTGGTGAAATTGAAGAAGTTTTAATTGAAAAAGAATCTAAAAAATCTAACGCACATTGGGCTGGTCGTAACACATATAATACAGTTGTGGTTTTCCCTAAGGAGCAATATAATATTGGTGATTTTGTAAATGTGAAAATTACAGATTGCACAAGTGCTACTCTAATTGGAGAAGCAGTAGGTTATTCAGATAATAATTAATTATGAATAAGGATATCATCATAAAACCAAAGTTTGTTGTTAAAGATTACTTTTTGGTAAATCTTAACCTCTACGCAAAAATGCCTGTAATTTGGTTACTTCCTCTTATTTTGGTCTATTTATTAGTAATTAAAGACTATCTGGAGATGCAATCTAAAGACTACATCTCTAGACCTAGTGATGATTTATTCCCTTATTTACAAATAGGAGTATTACTTCTTGTAATAGCAATAATGATTTACTTCGTTTACTATTCAACAAAACGAATGCTTACTAATAACCCAAGGCTTATAGAAGACATTCATTATATTTTAAATTTAGATTCAATTACAGAAAAAGGAGAATCTTTTGAAATGAAACATTTTTGGAAAGATGTGTTTAAAATTGAAGAAAAAGAAAAATGGTATCTCATTTATCTTCAAAAGACAAGAGCGTTAGTTATTAGAAAAGAAGATTTTGAATCGAAAGAACAAGAATTAGCATTTAGAACACTTATAGAATCTATTAATGTTAAAAAGAAATTAAAGTAATATGGAATCAATTCAAGCAATAAAACAACGTTTCGGGATTATTGGTAACGATTCTGGATTAAATCGTGCCATAGAAAAGGCCATACAAGTGGCTCCTACAGATATTTCTGTGTTAGTTACTGGAGAAAGTGGAGTTGGAAAAGAAAGCATTCCAAAAATCATTCATCAGTTATCTCACAGAAAACATGGTAAATACATTGCTGTAAACTGTGGTGCAATCCCAGAAGGAACTATAGACAGTGAATTATTTGGTCATGAAAAAGGTTCTTTTACAGGAGCAACACAAACACGTTCTGGTTATTTTGAAGTTGCAGATGGAGGAACCATATTCCTAGATGAAGTTGGTGAGTTGCCATTAACTACACAAGTACGTTTATTACGTGTTTTAGAAAATGGTGAGTTTATAAAAGTTGGTTCTAGTAAGGTTCAAAAAACCAATGTTAGAATTGTAGCTGCTACAAACGTAAATATGTTTGAAGCTATTGAAAAAGAAAGATTTAGAGAAGATCTCTATTACAGATTAAGCACTGTAGAAATTCATTTACCAGCACTTCGTGAACGTAAAGAAGATATTCACTTATTATTCAGAAAATTTGCAAGCGACTTTGCTGCTAAATACAAAATGCCAACCATTCGTTTAGACGAAAACGCACTTCAAGTACTATTAAAATACAGATGGAGTGGAAATGTTAGACAACTTCGTAATATTGCTGAACAAATTTCAGTTTTAGAACACGAACGCACCATTACTGCAGATACATTAAGACATTATTTGCCAAATACAGGAAAAAGTAATCTTCCTGCAGTAATAAATAACACAAAATCTGAATCAGATTTCAGCAACGAAAGAGAGATTCTTTACAAAGTTCTTTTCGATATGAAAAGTGACCTTAACGATCTTAAAAAACTTACACTTGAGTTAATGGATAGTGGTAATGTAAAGGATGTTCAAGAAAGTCATCAAGGATTAATCAATAAAATTTATGGTGAAGACGACGAACAAATAGAGCAAGATGTTTTAGCTATAGAAGAACAATCTGCTCCAGAAATTGAAGTCATTAGTCCAAAAGATGATAAATACCTTTATGCTGAAGAAATTGAAGAAGAAGAAACACTTTCTCTTCAAGATAAGGAGTTAGAACTCATAAAAAAATCGCTTGAACGGCATAATGGTAAACGTAAACTTGCAGCTGCAGAACTTGGTATAAGCGAACGAACATTATACAGAAAAATAAAACAATACGACTTGTAAGTCGTTAATAATTAATAAAGATTTTGAAGTTACTGACATTGTAGGTTATATTTACGTGTTTATTGTAATAGGCTTTACTAATATATTTTTTAATGAGAATTTTTAAATTTTTAATACTTAGCTTTTTAGCTCTTTCAATACATAGTTGTAAAGTTAGTTATGGATTTACACAACCAACTTCAATTGATGCAGAAACCTTTCAAGTTAATTATTTTCAAAACGAAGCACGATTAGTAGAACCTGGAATTGACAGACAATTTACTACAGCTTTACAAGATTTAATTGTTAATCAAACAAGCTTAGATTTAGTAACTTCTAATGGAGATATTATTTACGAAGGAGAAATTGTAGAATATAGAATTGCACCAACAACAGCAACTGCACAAAATACTGCAGCTCAAAACAGGCTTACTATAGCAATTAATGTTAGATTTTTTGACAAGAACGATCCAGATGCAGAACTTGAAAAACGCTTTTCATTTTTCTACGATTATCCTGGGAGTGCTCAGTTAGTTGGCAGTCAAAGAGACACTGCTCTTGAAGAAATTTTTGAACGTATTACACAAGATATTATTAATGCTACTTTAGCAAAGTGGTAAACATCATTTAAATGAACACATCAATCTTTATAAACTTACTTAAGCATCCTAATGCTATAAACACTAAGGATATAAGTGATGTGCGTTCTATAATAGATGAGTTTCCATATTTTCAAACTGCAAGAGCACTTTACTTAAAAGGCCTTAACAATAAATCCAGCTTTAAATACAATCAAGAACTAAAAATAACCGCAGCATACACAACAGACAGAAGTGTACTTTTCGATTTTATTACTTCTGAAGATTTTCAGCAAAACAAAATTTCTGAAACTATAAAGCAAGGCTCAGAGCATCTTAAGAATCTAGAATTAAATGATTTTGAAGACATTTCTTCAAATCAGGAAACACTTGTAAATACAACCCCAGAACCAAAAGAAACCTTAGTATTCAGTATAGAAGAAGGCATAGAAGAACAAAAAACTCCAGAAGAAAAACTAGAAATTGGTAAGCCTTTGCAATTCAATAAAAATGAAATGCATTCTTTTTCTGAATGGTTAAAAATTACAAGTTTTAAACCTATCATAAGAGATGAAGAGCAAGACCAAGAATCAATTAAACAAAAAGACCAACGTGCTGAGAAATTCGATTTAATTGATAAGTTTATTGCTACAAACCCAAAAATAGTTCCTTTAAAAAAGGATTTAGAAAATCAAAACATTGCACTTGAAAGTACACACGAACCTGAGACTCTAATGACAGAGACTTTAGCAAGAATATATGTTGAGCAAAAAAATTATTCTAAAGCAATTAAAGCTTATAAAATATTAAGTTTGAAATATCCAGAAAAAAGTGGTTTCTTTGCAGACCAAATTCAAGCAGTAAAAGATTTAAAAAAACAAAATAAATAGTAATGAGTACGTTTTCAATATTTTTAATCCTTATCGTTATCGTAGCGTTTTTATTGGTAGTGGTAATTATGGTACAAAATCCTAAAGGTGGTGGTTTATCATCTTCGTTTGGAGGTGGAGGTACACAACAATTAGGTGGTGTGAAGAAAACAACAGATTTTTTAGACAAAAGTACTTGGGCTTTAGCAACTTTGCTTTTAGCTTTGATATTGTTGTCTAACGTTGCCATTCCAGGAGCAGGAGGAAGTGATCTAGAATCTAAAGCTTTAGATGAAGATGCAGCAACTCCAGTACAAACAATTCCTGCAGAAGAACCTGCAGCAACTGAAGATACTACTAAAAGTAACGAATAATCTTTATAAGAAAAAACAAATAAAAATGCCAACTCGTATTGTTGGCATTTTTTATTTATGAAACTTTGTCAGTCTATTAGTCTTGGCATAATTTTCGAATTGTGGATAGCAACCTTTAAAATTAATATTAATCAAAAATTATAATTAACAAATGGCTTTAAACATTAAACCTTTAGCAGACAGAGTTCTTATTGAGCCTGTAGAAGCTGAAACAACAACAGCATCAGGTATTATTATTCCAGATAACGCAAAAGAAAAACCTCAAAGAGGTAATGTTGTTGCGGTTGGTAATGGAACTAAAGACGAACCTTTAACTGTAAAAGTAGGTGATACTGTTCTATATGGTAAATACGCAGGAACCGAATTAAAGTTAGATGGTAAAGACTATTTAATCATGCGAGAAAGTGACATTCTTGCAATTGTTTAATCCTAATAAAACTAAATAAAAATGGCAAAAGATATAAAATTTGATATTGAAGCACGCGATGGTTTAAAACGTGGTGTAGATGCTTTAGCAGATGCAGTAAAAGTAACATTAGGTCCTAAAGGACGTAATGTAATTATAGGGAAATCATTTGGTGGACCACAAGTAACTAAAGATGGAGTAACTGTAGCAAAAGATGTAGAGTTAGAAGACGAGCTTGAAAACATGGGAGCACAAATGGTTAAAGAAGTCGCTTCTAGGACCAACGATCTTGCTGGAGATGGAACAACAACAGCAACAGTACTTGCTCAAGCTATTGTAAAAGAAGGATTAAAAAATGTTGCAGCTGGAGCAAATCCAATGGATTTAAAACGGGGAATTGACAAAGCAGTTAGTGCTATTGTATCGAATCTCGAAAAGCAAGCTGAAAAAGTTGGTAATTCTTCAGAAAAAATAAAGCAAGTTGCTTCTATTTCTTCAAATAACGATAATGCAATTGGTGAATTAATTGCAGAGGCTTTCAATAAAGTTGGTAAAGAAGGTGTCATAACTGTAGAAGAAGCAAAAGGAACAGATACATATGTAGATGTTGTAGAAGGTATGCAG
>JABDPN010000083.1 GCA_013042715.1 Flavobacteriaceae bacterium
ATCAATAAACTATAAAAACAATTATTATGAAAGTTTTAGCAATAGATGACCAACAATTAGTATTACTTCCTTTAGAGAAACGTTTAAAAGAATTGGGATACAACGTAAGAACTGAAACAAATGGACAAAATGGGATGGATAAGTATGACTCCTTCAAGCCAGATTTAGTCATTATAGATATAAATATGCCAGGAATAAAAGGATTAGATGTTGTGAAATACATTAGAATTACTAAGAATTCTAAAACACCTATAATGGTTTTATCTGGAAATACGGAAGATAAAACGATTACAGAAGGGTTTGAGTTAGGAATTGATGACTACATGAAAAAACCTTTAAGTCTAAACGAAATTAGTGCACGTGTAAAACGATTAATAGGTGCTCCAGAAGTTAAAGCTAAAGTATCAAAAAATGAAGTTATGATTCAAAAACGTTGTGTAGGTGTAGTAATTCCATGTTATAATGAAGAAGATAGACTCTTAAGTGATGAGTTTATTAGTTATATAGATAAAAATTCTGGGTATCATTTGTGTTTTGTGAACGATGGTAGCAAAGACAATACCCTTCAAGTACTAAAAGAATTAAAAAAGGGAAGAGAAGATTTTATTACAGTATACGATTGTAAAAAGAATGGAGGTAAAGCAGAAGCTGTGAGATTAGGAATGTTATATATGGCCAAAAAACCAGATTTAGATTACATCGGCTTTTTGGATGCTGATTTATCTACAGATTTAACAGATTTTGATGATTTAGTAAAAACAATTGAAAATTCAGATTTTAAAATTGTAAGTGGTTCTAGAATATCACGAATGGGAGCCAATATTACAAAAGAATCTGCAAGAAAAGTAATAAGCTTAACTATAAACTTTATTATCAGAAAGATTTTAAAAATGGATTTTAAAGACACACAATGTGGTGCTAAAATCTTTAGTAAAGATGTTATAGGTATTGCTTTTAACGAAAAATTTGTAACACAATGGATTTTTGATGTTGAAATATTTAAAAGAATGACTCATCATTTTGGATTAAAAAAAGCTAAAACAATTCTTTGTGAACAACCTTTAAAGCGATGGATACATGCTGATGGTTCTAAACTATCTATGAAAGATTCAATTAAAATTGTTATGCAATTAGGTGAAATAGCCTGGGTGTATAGAAATAGAAAAAAATCTAATACTATTTTATCAAAAGAATTAAATGTTGCCTAATTAAAAATTCCAAAATCATGAAAATAGGCATTATTATTATTTTTAATAATAACGAAAAAGACATCGACACAGAGTTTTTTATTAAACAACTTCAGCAGTCTTATAATCTAGAATTGTGCTTTGTAAATAATGATAGTAACGATAGTACTCAGCTATTATTAAATGAAATTAAAGAACATTGTAGTAATGTTTCTGTTGTTAATATAAAAAAAAACAAATCAGATTTATCAACAGTAAGAGCTGGTGCTAGGTTTATGTTTAGTCAATTTAATTTAAAACATATAGGTTATGTTAATACAAATATTTTGGAAAATAAAACCAATGATTTAAACAGATTAATCAAAATAATTACTAAAAATCAAGATAGTATTATAAAACATAACATCGAAGTATTAAAAAAACAAGATGTTAAACCTACACTTTATCAAAGTCTTTTTTCTGTTATTGAATATTTAAAGACTTTAAATAAAAAAAATCAATTTGTAAAACTACAATACTAAATCAAAACAATAAATAAAAGTATCATGAAAGTATATCCAATTAAATTCAATCCTATATTGAAAGAAAAAATCTGGGGAGGAAATAAATTAACCTCAGTTTTAGGTAAGAAATCTGATAAAACAAAGTTAGGAGAAAGCTGGGAGATATCTGATGTAGATGGAAATATTTCAGAGGTGAATAATGGGCCTTATAAAGGTTTAAATTTAAAAGATTTAATGCTAAAACACAAAGCCGATTTTTTGGGCACATCTAATTTCGAGAGTTTTGGCTCTAATTTCCCATTATTGATTAAATATTTAGATGCAAATACAGATTTATCTGTTCAAGTGCATCCAGATAATACCATGGCCAAAAAACACCATAATGGTCTTGGAAAAACCGAAATGTGGTATATAATGGATAGTGATAAAAATGCTGATATTGTTTTAGGATTAAAAGACAAAAAAATTGATCCCAAAATTTTAAACAATATAACTGCTCAAAATGTAAATGATGTTTTTAATAGAGAACAAGTAAAAAAAGGTGATAGTTATTTTATTCCAGCAGGAAAAATCCATGCCATTGGAGCTGGAGTGCTTGCAGCAGAAATTCAACAAACATCAGATATAACGTATCGAGTTTACGATTGGGATAGAACAGATAAAAATGGTCAAAAGAGAGAGTTGCATACGAAATTAGCAGAACTTGCAACAAAGCATTTCGACTCTAACGGCAAAGCAGAATATCATATAAGACAAAATGAAAGTACAAACTTGATTAATTGTGAATATTTTGCAACTAACATTTTAAATATAAACAAGTTTCAAACTAAAGATTATTCGACATTAAATTCTTTTGTAATTTTTATGTGTGTTGAAGGAGAAATAGATATTACTGCTGGATGTCATACAGAAACAATTAAGATGGGGGAAACTGTTTTGCTTCCTGCTATAACAGAAGAAGTTGCCTTTAATTCAGATAATGCAAAAATACTAGAGATTTATGTTGGAGATTATTTTAAGTCACACTTAAAAAAAGCATCTTAAAGTAAGTCTTTTTGATTAATATAAGTTTATGGTTTTAAAGGATGCAGATTTGCATCCTTTTTTTATATTCTAAAAATTCTTTTAATAAAAAAATTAGCAATAATTTTAGACATCTATAAAGGTATAGGTTTATGATTACAGGAAAAAACTACTTAGGGAACACTTTATCTGCAAGAGGTTCAAAAACATACAAAACATTTAATCCTCAATTAAATAAAGAAAACGAGATTGAGTTTTTTGAAGCAACAAATCAGGAAATAGATGATGCAGTTGCACTAGCGAAGCAAGCGATTAAAGTTTATAAAAACATTTCAGGAAAGAAAAAAGCTAAATTTTTAAATGCAATAGCAGATGAGATTTTAGCTTTAGATGACACACTAATTAACATATATTGTATTGAATCTGGATTACCAGAAGGAAGAGCAAAAGGTGAGCGTGGACGTACAATTTTTCAGTTACAGACTTTTGCTGAATTGGTAGAAGAAGGCTCTTGGGTTGAAGCAACTATAGATTATGCACAACCTAACAGAGAACCATTACCTAAACCAGATATAAGAAAAATGAATATTCCTCTAGGAACAGTTGTTGTTTTTGGAGCGAGTAATTTCCCATTAGCATATTCAACTGCAGGAGGAGATACTGCAGCAGCCTTAGCAGCAGGTTGCCCTGTAATTGTTAAATCACATCCAATGCACGCAGGAACTGGAGAATTAGTAGCTTCTGCAATAATAAAAGCAGCCAAAAAAACAGGAATGCCAAATGGTGTGTTTTCTAATTTAAATAGCAGTGGAATTGATGTTGGTGTGCAATTAGTTAAACATCCAGATGTTAAAGCAGTAGGATTTACTGGTAGTATTACAGGAGGAAGAGCCTTATTTGATTTGGCATCACAACGTGAAGAACCAATTCCTGTTTTTGCAGAAATGGGTAGTATAAATCCAGTAGTTATCTTACCAGAGGCCCTGAAAGAAAATAGTGAACAATTAGCAAAAACCTATGCGAGTTCAATTACATTAGGGACAGGACAGTTCTGTACCAATCCTGGATTAATCATAGGTGTTAAAGGAAAAGGATTAGATAAATTCATTGAAAATTTGGCCAATGAGATTATTAAAATCGAACCATCATGTATGCTACATCCTAATATCATTGGTGCTTATGAAAATAATAAAGCAAAGGCATTAGCACAATCAGATATCAAAGTTGTTGCAGATATTGAAGTTGATTTGAAATCTAATCATGCTAGACAAACCATTACTACTGTTGAAGGAAAAAGGTTTCTAGAAAACAAAACCTTACATCAAGAAGTATTTGGACCATTTTCTATGGTTGTCCAATGCGACAATTATAAGCAGTTAGAAGACATTATTAATAACCTAGAAGGCCAACTTACAGGAACTTTTATTGCTAGTGAAAATGAAGCTAAAACTCATATTAGTATTATAGAAGCACTTCAAAATAGAGTAGGCCGACTAATTTATAATGGTGTTCCAACTGGAGTTGAGGTTTGCGAGTCTATGGTACATGGAGGACCTTATCCAGCTTCAACAGATAGTCGATTTACAGCTGTTGGAGTAAACTCAATTAAGCGTTGGGTAAGACCATTTAGTTATCAAAATTGGCCTAATACTTTACTTCCTGACGAACTAAAAGATGAAAACCCTTTGGGAATATGTAGAAAAGAAATCTAAAATTTCTTAGTTATATTTACTTATGAAAAAAATTTACTACTTACTCGTTATACTTCTTGTTACTTCTTGTAATACAAATAATGAAACATGTAACAGTTCATCGGCTGAATTAAAATCACTTATTGAAGCTTATCAAAACCATGAAGGATATGACAAAAAAGAATATCCTTTAGGATTACACTCCAGAGACTTTTATAAAACTGAAGCTGAATTTGCTAAAGAACAATTACAGTATTTTGAGTGTATCACTCTGGAGGAATTAACAGAAACTGAACAAATTTCAGCAGAATTGCTCAAGTTTGTCTTACAAGATAAAATAGACTTTTATAATTTCGAGATGTTTTTAAATCCATTACTCTCAGACTCAGGCTTTCATATTGATTTAAACTATATGGTTCGTCCTATAGCAAACTATCAAGAGGCTAAAGAATATCTCAACAAGCTCAATGCTATTCCAGAATTTATTAATCAAGGACTTGTTAATATTAAAGAAGGATTAGAAAAAGGAGTCTCACAACCTCGAGTTATTTTTAAAGGTTATGAGTCTACTTATGATAAACATATCGTAAACAATTTTGAAGACAGTTTCTTTTATTCGCCTTTTAAAAACTTACCAAAAAATATTTCAGAAACACAAAAGGATTCTGTTTTAAATACAGCAAAAATTGCTTTAGAAACAAATGTGACACCACAGTTTAGACGCATTAAAAACTTTTTTGAAACTACTTATTTACCAAAAACCAGAACTACACTTGGTGTTTCAGAAGCACCAAATGGAATTGCATTTTATCAAAATAGAATCAATTATTATACAACAAGTACACGTTATACAGCTGAAGATATTCATCAAATAGGCTTAAATGAAGTTGACCGAATAAAAGCACAAATGGAGCAGATTATTTCTGAACTAGAATTTGAAGGAAGCTTTGAAGATTTTTTCCACTTTTTGAGAACAGACGAACAATTTTATGCAAAAACACCTAAGGAATTATTAATTATAGCACGTGACATTGCTAAACGTGCAGACGCACAATTACCACGCTTCTTTAAAACACTTCCAAGAAAGCCATATGGCGTTGCTCCAGTTCCGGATGCTATTGCTCCAAAATATACAACTGGACGTTATATTGGAACAAGTAAAAATAGCACCAAAGCTGGTTATTATTGGGTGAATACTTATAATCTACCTAGCAGAACATTATACACCATGCCAGCTTTAACAGTTCACGAAGCAGTTCCAGGGCATCATTTACAAGGGAGTTTAAATAACGAATTAGGCGATAGTATTCCAAAATTCAGAAAAGACTTATACCTTTCTGCTTATGGTGAAGGTTGGGGATTATACTGCGAATATCTAGCAGACGAAATGGGATTATATACTACACCTTACGAAAAATTTGGACAACTCACTTACGAAATGTGGCGAGCATGCCGTTTGGTAGTCGATACAGGAATTCATGCCAAAGGTTGGACAAGAGAACAAGTAGTTGATTTTATGGCTTCAAATACCGCATTGTCTTTACATGAGATTAATACTGAAACAGATCGCTATATTTCATGGCCTGGACAAGCGATTTCATACAAAATTGGCGAAATTAAAATTAGAGAATTGCGTCAAAAAGCCGAAGAAGAACTTGGTGAAGATTTCAATATAAGAGAATTTCACGAGATTATCTTAGAACAAGGTACTGTAACCTTATCAATTTTGGAAAACAGAATTAATACATTTATCAAAAAACAGTTAGAAAATTAAAAGTTTATTTTAACCAACTATCAATAATGTCATATATTTTCTTTTGCTTATCCAAGTTAAAACTTCTAATTCGTGTTCTGTGGTCACCTTGAGGTTTAACAAACTTATAGACTTCTCTTTTGGATGCTTTTTTATTTAGTTCTACTGCTGTCGCACTCCACGCATCATATTCGCCATAAATAAACAGGATTTTTTCGGCTTTTTTATTCAGAAATTCTTTTATTTCCTGTTGAGGCTTATAGTTATATTCTTTTGTAATGCCTTCTGGAAAAGCCCAATCAAATTTATAGATTTCTGTGGTGCTAAGATACTTTTTAAAAGGTTCTGTTTCGTAGCCATAAATACCTTGTTCTGTTAAAGCAGCCCAAAAATATGGCTGTAAAGCATCAACAGATTTTTCTTCAAAGAAACCATAACCAACCACATCTATGAGGTGTTTGTAAATTTGTTCTGCTGTTAAATTTCCATATGGAATACGTTCTACAGGAATTCCCCATTGCCAGAATGCAAATGAGTATTCAAGTATAGAATATTCTAATGCCTTTTCAACTCCAAATTCCCAAGATAAATCTTGACGTTCTGCTGCTTCTTTCATGAGTTCAAGCAGTGCATCTTTATTTTCAAAACATAAATCTTGAAAGGCTTTTATTTTTGCTCTATCTTCTTTTGTTCCAACGGTTTTTAAGAATTCATATACTCTTGGGTCTTCGCGTTTATAGTTCAATGGTCCAACGTAACACACACAAGCATCTACATTATCTGGAAAGAATTTTCGGTGTGTCATGGTTGTTTGGCAACCTTTAGAGATTCCTGTGGATACAAACTTGTTTTTAGAATAAAGAACATCTCTTATTGCATCAATTATTATAGCTTGATCTTTTGCAGCATTTTCAAGCGTAAGGGTATTCCAGTCGATTTTTTCTGGTCTGGAATTGTTAAAATAACGATGTTCTATTGTTAATTGATTTGCTTCGTAGTGGTTTGCTAATTCACCCGCACGTTCACTGCCAATACCATAACCTCTTAATTCTACAATTACAGGCTTTTCTGTGTTTTCGAATCCTAAAAACACACGTTGTCTAAATGTGCCTTTTGATAGATCGTTATGATCTATTGGTTGTTCAAACCACATTTCGTAATTTTCATCAAAATGACTTACAGGATCTCTTTTTTCAAGACTTACAATATTATCTATAGATGCTAACTTTTCAAACGTTGTTTTAGTATCAGTTGGTGCAACAACAGTTTTTGAAGTTTTACAACTGGATAATACAAAAACAAAAAGTATAGCGTAAAGGAATTGAAAACGTCTCATAATACAAGATGAACTTTAAAGGTTATTAGACTTTAAATATACTCATATTTTTATTAAATAACCTTAGCTAAATTTTAAGAAAGCACAGTTTAGCTAGAGTATTTTGGTTTGCCTTTTATAAAATGCATCTTGCTGCTTCATGAGCAATTCTCTAGCGATTTTCTTCTTGTAATTGTATAATTCTTCTTCTTCAGAAATATCAGAATATACGCGATCATTTACAAGATTATCTGTATTTAGAACTGCTTTTCTTTGTTGTTCTTTTTGAAGAGCCCAAGCACTAACTACAGCCTCATTTTCAGAGAATTTAATATCGTATTCGCCTTTGGGAGATAGTAGTTTTGCAATAATTGGTGATGTTTCTATGGCTAGAAACAACAAGAAGATAAAAAATGATGGCAACCAAGGCAATTCACCTAAGGCATTGACGCGAGCCATTAAGCCATCAAAATTATTGATTATAGGTTGTGATGAAACAACCTGACTTTTATAAGCTTCATTGAGTGAAGCAATTTCGTTTTCCAGGTTTTCAATTTTTGATTTGTTTTCAGTTTTTAAAGTTTGTAAATCACTTAATGCTGCATCGTGTTTTTCGCGTTTTTCTTTATAAACAGGTCCTTTGCCAAGAAGCATTGTCCCTTCTCGTCCTTCAGCTTCTGCTATGTAGGTGTTATAGTAATTATTAACTTCAGTTTCTTTGCTGTCAATTTGATTTTGAAGTGTTGAAATTTCAGTTTTTAATTCTTCAATTTTAGGATTATACTGTAAAGCTATTTGGTCTTTGTTATTGAGTGTATACTCATTTTTTTGTTCCAGAAGAACTTGGTTGATTTCTTTTTCAAAAATTTTTAATTCGAGAGGTTTTGAAATAACAACAGCAATAATAATGGCTAACATAATTCTTGGAGATGCTTGAATGAGTTCGTCTATAACATTTCCAGTTTTTTTAATTGTAGAGACAATATATCTGTCCAGATTAAAAATGAGTAAGCCCCAAATAAACCCAAAAAAGATTGCAGTAAAAAGATTATCGAAAACCGTAAAAAGTGCATAACTAGCAGCAATAAATGCCATTAATGCAGTGAAGAATACAGTTGCTCCAATACCAACATACTTGTTTTGTTCGCCTTTTGAACAGTGTTCTAATATGTCTGTATCTGACCCAGAGCAGATTATAAAAAATTGCTTTAACATAACTATTGTGATTTGATTGATAGACTATTAGAACGCAAAAACCTTTAGATTGTTACAGGAAATACTAATAAATTTCAAAACTCAATTTTTAAACTGTAACAAGGGTTACAAAAAAATAGGAATGAAGTGCTTACATTTACATAGAGTAAAACCAGTTCTACGGTTTTAGTTGTTAGATTTAATTATTAAGCAAAAAATCCGTTCAATATCTTTTGAACGGATTTTTTTATTTCAACTGAATTATTCTATTTAGATAACTCAGTAAAATATTTAAAGAATAAAGGAATGGTTTCTATGCCTTTGTAATAATTAAACAAACCATAATGCTCATTTGGTGAATGTATTGCATCACTATCTAAACCAAATCCCATTAAAATCGTTTTACTTTTAAGTTCTTCTTCAAATAAAGCTACAATTGGAATAGAACCCCCACTACGTTGTGGAATTGGTGTTTTACCAAAAGTATCTGCATAAGCTTTTGAAGCAGATTTATAACCAATATTATCAATTGGTGTAACATAACCTTGTCCACCATGATGAGGTGTTACTTTTACGCTTACACCTTTAGGAGCAATGCTTTCAAAATGTTTCGAGAACAATTCTGTAATCTCTTGCCAATCTTGATGAGGAACTAAGCGCATAGATATTTTAGCATAAGCTTTACTTGCAATAACAGTTTTCGCACCTTCTCCAGTGTATCCTCCCCAAATACCGTTTACATCTAGAGTAGGTCTAATAGAATTTCTTTCATTAGTTGTATAGCCTTCTTCGCCATAAACAGCATCAATATTTAAAGCTTTTTTATAATTTTCAAGAGAAAAAGGAGCTTTAGCCATTTCTGCTCGTTCTTCCTTAGTTAGTTCTTCTACCTTGTCGTAAAATCTAGGAATTGTAATATGGTTATTTTCATCATGAAGAGATGCAATCATCTTTGTTAAGACGTTAATAGGATTTGCAACAGCCCCACCATATAATCCAGAATGTAAATCGCGATTAGGACCTGTAACTTCTACTTCAACATAGCTTAAACCTCTTAATCCTGTTGTTATTGAAGGCGTATCCTTTGAAATCATTCCTGTATCAGAAATAAGAATTACATCGTTAGCTAATTTCTCTTGATTTTCTTTTACAAAAGTCGATAGATTAACACTACCAACTTCTTCCTCGCCTTCAATCATGAATTTTACATTACATGGTAATTGATTGGTGCTCGTCATAAATTCTAAGGCTTTAATATGCATATAGAATTGACCTTTATCGTCACAAGACCCACGAGCAAAAATTGCACCTTCTGGATGTAGCTCTGTTTTTTTGATAACAGGTTCGAAAGGAGGTGAATCCCAAAGGTCTAATGGATCAGGTGGTTGAACATCATAATGACCATAAACCAGAACAGTTGGCAGATTTTTGTCAATTATTTTTTCACCATAAACTATAGGATAACCTTCTGTTTTACATATTTCTACTGTATCACATCCAGCTTTTTTAAGACTTTCTGAGACATATTCAGCAGTTTTAAGCATGTCGCCTTTGTA
>JABDPN010000085.1 GCA_013042715.1 Flavobacteriaceae bacterium
CAATTTTTATTAATAATGCTAATAATTTTGGTCTTAGTGATTTACATCAAATGCGAGGACGTGTAGGACGAAGCAATAAAAAGGCCTTTTGTTACTTTATTACTCCAGAATATTCTGCAATGACAAATGATGCACGAAAGCGTATTTCTGCTTTAGAACAATATACAGAATTAGGCAGTGGTTTCAATATTGCGATGAAAGATTTAGAAATTCGAGGTGCTGGAGATTTACTTGGAGGAGAACAAAGCGGATTTATAAATGAAATTGGGTTCGATACGTATCAGAAAATATTAAACGAAGCTATAGAAGAACTTAAAGAAAAAGAGTTTAAAGACTTATATAAGGATACTGGAGAAGATAAGAATTATGTAAAAGACTTGACAATAGATACAGACTTTGAACTGCTGTTCCCAGACGATTATGTAAATAACATAACAGAGCGATTAAACCTGTATACTGAGTTAAACGATTTACAAACTGAAGAAGACCTTGAGCAATTTGAAAACGAATTGATTGATAGATTTGGACCTATACCAACTCAAGTAGAAGATTTATTAAATAGTGTTCGTATTAAATGGATAGCTACTAAGTTTGGGTTTGAGAAGATAATAATGAAAAAAGGAAAACTGATAGGCTATTTTATAAGTGATCAAAAAAGTAGTTTCTATCAGAGTAAAAACTTTTCAAAGGTATTACAGTTTGTACAAACACATCAAAATGTAAGTAAAATGAAAGAGAAACAAACTCGAATAGGCTTAAGATTATTACTTACTTTTGATGATGTAAATTCAATTGAAGTTGCTTTAGAGCGATTACAACAATTAAGTAAAATTTAATTATGGAGTTTTTTAGACTAATAGATAGAACTGTTTCAGAACAAATAATTCAAAATAAAATTACTCCAAAAACGGTTTCAGACTATGCAGAAACAATGATGTTTGTAAATGGTTCTGACGATAATTTTAATGGTCTGACACTTTGGGGAGAATTCAATATAAGTTATAACAAGATAAAAGGAGGTGTAAGATTTACATTAACAAATTGTCCTTATGCTTTTAATTGGACTATTACATTTGGGTTTAAGCCAGATAGAGAAAAAATTGTTCTGCACTGTACCATTAATAGAACAGAAATTAAAGATGAATTTCTTGAAGAAATCAATGAATTTCTAGACGAATGCCAAGAAGGATTAGAAAATAATTTTAAATAAAGTTTTGGCGTGATTATTGTCAAATAAAGTGTGACACAATAAATAATTAGGTGTCTCAACAAATACAAATGATTAAAAAGTATTTAATAATATTCGTTTTACTTCCTGTGTTGGCTTTAGCTCAGCATAGTATATCTGGAAATTTTACTCCACCAGAAGATTACAAAATGGCAATTATATATAAGGTTAATCCTAGTGATGCTTTGTATGTTGCACATACAAATATTGATGAAAAGGGAAAATTTAATATAGTTCTAGATTCAACTGTTTCCAGTGGTATGTATAGACTCGTTTATGGTGTGCCACAAGAAGAGTATAATTTCGATTTTATATATAATGCTAAAGAAGATATTGTTTTTGATTTTAATCCTGAAACAGGAATAGAATTCAAAAAATCTGTAGAGAACCAGTTACTTACATCGTACACAAACAGTATGGGAATGGTGAGTCAATCTATTGGTATGTATTATAGAGAGCAATCAAAAGATACTACAGCTTTAAAAGAGATTTTTAAAGTTCAGCGAGAAACACAAGCACAGTTTGAAAAAGCTGCAGATGGTACTATAGCTCTCAATTTTATTAATGCTAATAAACCATATATACCTTCTCAACCTGAAGATTTAAAAACATATATAAATAATTTAAAAACACATTATTTCGATTATGTAGATTTTAATAATGAAATATTATTGAGCTCAAATTTTTTAATAGAACGCGTCTTAAATTATGTATTCGGAATGTCAAACACTGGAGAAACCGAAACTGAGATTTATATCAATAATATAAAAGAAGTATCTAAAGTGCTTAAACCAGTTAATTCTGAATTAAAACTGTATTTGTATCAAGTTTTGTGGCAACAAATGGTCGATTCAGATTTTGAAGTAGTAGCAAATTTTATTGTGGATTATCATTTATTAAAATTAGCAAAAACTCAGAAGCAAACAGAATTTCTTAAAGAATTAGAGAGTTATAGGCAAACTTCAATTGGTAGTATTGCTCCAGATTTTTCTTTTGAAGTAGAAGGAAAAGAAGCGATAATTACAAAATCTTTATACGAACTAAACGAATCTGAAAATTACATTTTGGTTTTTTGGAGTAGTACGTGTGGCCATTGTTTAAAAGAAATGCCAGAACTGCACGAAATGATGCAAACTTTTACAAAAGAACAAATGCAAGTCATTGCAATTGGTTTAGAAGATGAGCAATTTAGATGGAAAAGCGAAACATATAACTTTCCTTTATTTACTCATGTTTTAGGACTAGGTAAATGGGAAAATAAAATTGGAAAACAGTATAATGTAACTGCAACTCCAATGTATTTTGTATTAGATAAAGACAAAAAAATAATTGCAAAACCTTACGATTATCCAACTCTAAGAACGTATTTAGCAGAACAACCTTACGAAGATTAAAAATGATAAAATGCATCCTTTAGATGCTCTATTGTGAAATTACTTTTATCTTTTACTATAGCTATAATATCAAACCTTATTTCTACATCCAAATCATTAACAGTAACATATTCATCTACTGCTTTCACTAAACGTTGAATTTGTTTTGGTTTAACAAAATCTTGAGGATTTCCAAATTCTTTAGTTGAACGCGTTTTAACTTCAATAATGGCAAGAATATCTTTTTTAACAGCAATTATATCAACTTCGGCTTTGTCAAATCTATAATTACGCTCACGAATTGCATAACCATTTTCACGCAAATAATCTACTGCAAGTTGTTCTCCTTTTTTACCAAGTTCGTTGTGTTGCGCCATTTAATGTTTATTCCTTAAATACAACAGTAGACTCATAACTATTAATACTCAATTCAACATTTCTTCCGAAAATTAAAACACGATTATCTTTTTCGTGTCCAGCAGGAAAATCAAACAAAACAGGAAAATCACATTCTTCAAAAACATCTAGAATTAATTGTTCTATTGGTTTTCCCCAAGACGTAGTGTTGCGTCTTAACTTTGTCATATTACCAACAATTACAGCTTTACAATTATCAAAATAACCAGCACGTTTTAAACTTTGTAAGAGTCTGTCAATATGATATTTGTATTCACCTATTTCTTCAATAAAAAATATTTTATCTGTAGTATCTAAAGCTGTTTTAGAACCTAACATAGATTGCAAAATTGACAAATTACCTCCAATAATTTGACCTTTAGCTTCTCCAATTTTATTGTATTTACTACTCCTAAGTGTATAGATTAATGGCTCTCCAAATAAAGCTTTTTTTAATGTAGATATGGAC
>JABDPN010000087.1 GCA_013042715.1 Flavobacteriaceae bacterium
TATGTCGAAAAAGGAGGCGAAATTATTCCAAAGATTATTGCAGTAGATTTGAGTAAACGTCAAGAAGATTCTCAACCAACACTTTATATTTCACATTGTCCAGAATGTGAGACAGAATTAGTTAGAAAAGAGGGAGAAGCGCAACATTATTGTCCTAATTATAATGGATGTAAACCACAAGTTATTGGTAGAATACAGCATTTTATTTCTAGAAAAGCAATGGATATAGAAGGATTAGGAGGAGAAACGGTTGCTTTGTTGGTTAACGAAAGTTTAATTAGTAACTATTCAGATTTATATGAATTAACAAAGGAACAAGTTATTCCTTTAGAAAGAATGGCTGATAAAAGTGCTGAAAACCTTATAAATGGAATTGAAGCCTCTAAACAAATTCCATTCGAACGTGTTTTGTATGCTTTAGGAATACGTTATGTAGGAGAAACAGTTGCAAAAAAATTGGCGAAGCACTATAAAAGTATCGAAGCTTTATCCTTTGCAACAATAGAAGATTTAGTTAATGTAGATGAAATTGGAGTGAAGATTGCTGAAAGTGTAGTTGATTTTTTTAGTTCGCAAGAGAATTATAATATTATAAATAGGCTTAAACAATTTGGTGTTCAGTTACAAATTTCAGCTGAAGTATTAGCAAACCAAACCAATAAGCTTGAAGGTAATACTTTTGTAGTTTCTGGTGTTTTTGAGTCAGTTTCTCGAAATGAGTTAAAAAAACTTATAGAAGATAATGGTGGAAAAGTCTCATCTTCAATTTCTTCTAAAACTTCATATTTAGTAGCAGGCGATAAAATGGGACCAAGTAAAAAAGTGAAAGCAGAAAGTTTAAATATTCCAATAATTTCTGAAATAGATTTTCTAGATATGCTTAAGTAAATTCGTATAAAATTGCCTTTTTTATCGATTAAATGTCATTTTTTTCGGTTTAATTACAAAAAAATTATATATTTGTCTTATTAATAAGGGATTAATTAATGCGAAAATCAACAATTTTAATTGGCTTTGTTGTAATTTTAGCTGTGACATTTTTAGGTTTACAAGTTTTTGAACAGTTTTATGTTTCAGATCTTGTTAGACCATTCATGCTTCCATTGCTTACTTTAGCTTATGTGTTTAGATATAAAGATACTAAGAGTTATTTCTTTTTATTTTTATTATTCTTTTCTATTGCAGAAATTTTAGGAGGTATAATCTATTTTGATCCTGATAATGTAGTATTAGACAACTTTCAATATTATACAGGTAATCTCTGTTTAATCTCTGCATATATATTTTTGATATTAGAAATTTATAAGACTATTAAATTAAATGTAGTATTAAAAAAATATCCTATTCATTTATTGGTATTATTGGCATTAGATATTTATTGTGTTGTCTTAGTTTCTAGAGTTTCTATAAATAGTGGTTTTATGGTTAATAACATTGAATGTATAATCGAAGTGATTTACAATAGTTGCATAATGTTACTATTAACTGTATCATTACTGAATTATTTACATAATGATTCTAATAAGTCAATGAGTCTTTTAATTGCTTCACTTTGTTTATTATTCTCTGAGGTTATTCAGGTTGCTTTTTACTATGTTAAGTATATATCGTTATTAGAGATTGTATCAAGTATATTACTTATTACAGCATTTACAATATTCTTTAATCAGGCTAGATTAAAATACTCTGATGTAAAGAAATTTAAAACATTAGATAAGCTAGAAGAAGCGTAGTATTACTTTTTATTTATTGGTATTTGTTTTCTGTAATTATATAATATTATAGTAGATAGCAAAAAAGTTATAAGTGCAGTACTAAAAAGAATTCCACCATCATTATTAACTACAATACCAAGTTTTGTGAGGTGTAAAAAAATCGCACCACCAATTACGCCTAAAGTTAAAGTAGCTCCAATCCAAATTGTTCTAGGAATTAAAAGAAGTATTCCAGCTATTAGTTCTACTATTCCAATAAATATTCGACCAACAGGCTCTAACCCTACAGTTTCAAAAATATAAACACTATCTGGATGTGCAGAAAATTTATAACGTAAGGTTTGAATAAGAATAATTGCTACAATAATTCTTAATAGTAAAGCTACTTTTTTATGCATTATTTTTTATATTAAATGTTAATGC
>JABDPN010000089.1 GCA_013042715.1 Flavobacteriaceae bacterium
CCTTCACCACCTCCCATTGGGTGATCTACCGGATTCATTACAACTGGTCTTGTTCTTGGTCGTCTTCCTAACCATCTTGTTCTACCCGCTTTTCCCGATACTAATAATTGGTGGTCTGAGTTAGACACAACTCCAATAGTAGCCATACAAGTAGCAAGTAATAATCTGGTTTCACCAGAAGGCATTTTTACTGTTGCAAACTTACCATCTCTTGCCATTAGCTGTGCAAATGCTCCTGCACTTCTAGCAATAACTGCTCCTTGACCTGGATGCAATTCTATACAAGATATAATAGTACCTAATGGTATTTCACCTAATGGTATAGCATTTCCAATTTCTGGAGCTACTTTTTCGCCAGATACAACGTTTTGCCCAACTTTTAAACCATTTTGAGCAATGATGTATCTTTTCTCACCATCTTGGTAATTTAACAATGCAATAAATGCTGTTCTGTTTGGATCGTACTCAATTGACTTTACTTCTGCTGGAATTCCTGCTTTGTCTCTTTTGAAGTCTATAATACGATACTTTCTTTTATGACCTCCACCAATATAGCGCATGGTCATTTTTCCTTGACTGTTTCTACCACCTGAACGTTTTTTCGGAGCAAGTAAGCTTTTCTCCGGCTTATCAGTAGTAATGGCGTCATAACCATTTACTACTCTAAATCGCTGTCCTGGTGTGATAGGTTTTAATTTCTTTACTGACATTTTTGTCTAATTAAATATTAGCGTATAAATCAATTGTTTCACCTTCCGCCAGCTGTACAATTGCCTTTTTAACAGCATTTGTTTTACCATGTTGAATTCCCGTTTTTGTATAACGAGTTCTTCTATCTGGACGGACATTTATAGTACGAACTTTTTCAACAGAAACACCATAAGCAGCTTCTACTGCTTCTTTAATTTCTATCTTGTTTGCCTTCGTACTCACTTCGAAACTGTAACGGTTATTTAACTCGCTATCAGCTGTCGCTTTTTCTGTGATTATAGGTTTTATTAAGATACTCATGGTCTTCTTATTTACTTAAATTCGATTCAATTCCTTCTAAAGAGCTTTCTAAAAGCACAACTTGATTTGCATTAAGAACTTTGTAAGTGCTTAATTCAGAGCTTGTTATAACTTCAGAGCCTTTCAAATTTCGTGACGACAAATATACATTATTATTTGGGCTACCCAACACAAACAATGATTTTTTGTCTTGTAAGCCTAATGCATTTAAAACTGTTGTTAAGTTTTTTGTCTTTGGAGTATCAAAATTAAAGTCTTCTATAACAATAATTGCTTTATCGTTAGCTTTAATTGATAATGCAGATTTTCTTGCTAAACGCTTAACATTTTTATTAAGCTTAAAGCCATAATTTCTAGGTCTTGGTCCAAAAATACGACCTCCTCCTTTAAATACACCAGATTTGATACTTCCCGCTCTTGCAGTACCTGTACCCTTTTGTTTTTTAATCTTACGTGTACTTCCAGTTATTTCTGCTCTTTCTTTAGCCTTATGCGTTCCTTGACGTTGATTTGCCAAATATTGCTTAACATCTAAATAAACAGCATGATTATTTGGTTCTATAGCAAACACATCTTTAGAAAGGTCTACCTTTCGTCCAGTGTCTTTTCCTTTTATATCTAAAACTGCTACCTTCATTACTTCTCAATTATTACATAAGCGTTTTTGTGTCCTGGAACTGCTCCTTTAACAACGAGCAAGTTCTTTTCAGGAACTACTTTTAAAACTCTTAAATTTTGAACTTTTACTGTTTCTCCACCCATTCTTCCTGCCATTTTCATTCCTTTGAAAACTCTTGCAGGATAAGATGCAGCTCCTATAGATCCTGGTGCTCTTAAACGGTTATGTTGACCGTGAGTCGCTTGACCTACACCACCAAAACCGTGTCTTTTAACAACACCCTGAAATCCTTTTCCTTTTGATGTTCCGGCAACATCAACAAATTCTCCTTCTGTAAAGTGCTCTACTGTAACAGTGTCACCTAATTTGTACTCCTCCTCAAAACCTTTAAACTCAACGACTTTTCTCTTAACAGAAGTACCAGCTTTTTTAGAATGACCTAATTCAGCTTTTGTAGCACTTTTTTCTGTCTTGTCATCGAAACCTAATTGAATAGCATTATAACCATCAACTTCTTCGGTTCTGACTTGGGTAACGATACATGGTCCAGCTTCGATTACAGTACAAGGAACATTTTTTCCATTGTCATCAAAGATGCTGGTCATACCAATTTTTTTTCCAATTAACCCAGACATAATTTTTAATTTATTATTAATATTTATTTAAAAAACTTCAGGGTTAAAATACCTTTCAACCCTGAATTGTATTTTTCCCGTTTTTCCTTCGCTCGCAGCTTAGGACATGTTTTTGAAAGTTTTTACTTTCTGTTCTTACTTACACTTTAATTTCAACTTCTACACCACTTGGCAATTCTAACTTCATCAAAGCATCGATTGTTTTTGAAGAAGAACTGTAAATATCAAGTAATCTTTTATAAGAACTTAATTGAAATTGTTCTCTAGATTTCTTGTTTACGTGTGGCGAACGTAAGACAGTGAAAATTTTCTTGTGAGTTGGTAATGGAATTGGTCCAGTTACAACTGCTCCAGTACTCTTTACTGTCTTTACTATCTTATCTGCAGATTTATCTACTAAATTGTGATCGTAAGATTTTAATTTTATTCTAATTTTTTGACTCATTTTCTTAAAATTTAAGCTTCAACAGCTCCTTTAGCTGCTTTAATAACTTCCTCTGAAATATTTGAAGGAGTTTCTGCATAATGTGAAAATTCCATTGTTGATGTTGCTCTACCTGATGATAATGTTCTTAATGCTGTAACATATCCAAACATTTCTGATAGAGGTACATTTGCTTTCACAACTTTAGAACCTGCTCTGTCTCCCATGTCATTTACTTGACCACGACGACGGTTAAGGTCTCCTACAATATCTCCCATATTTTCTTCAGGAGTTAACACTTCTAATTTCATGATTGGTTCCATTATTACAGCTTTTGCAGCTTTTGCAGCAGCTTTAAAACCTAATCTTGCAGCTAATTCGAAAGATAGTTGATCTGAATCAACGTCGTGATAAGAACCATCTGTTAAAGTTACTTTCATAGCATCTACTTCGTATCCTGCTAATGGTCCGTTAATCATTGCTTCCTTAAATCCTTTCTCAATAGAAGGAACAAACTCTTTAGGTACATTACCTCCTTTTATTTGAGAGACAAATTCTAACCCTTGTTTTCCTTCTTCAGCTGGTTCAAGTGTAAATACAATATCTGCGAATTTACCACGACCACCAGATTGTTTTTTGTAAACTTCTCTGTGTTGTGCTGTTCTTGTAATTGCTTCTTTGTATTCTACTTGTGGTTGACCTTCGTTTACTTCAACTTTAAACTCACGTTTAAGACGGTCAACAATAATATCTAAGTGAAGTTCTCCCATTCCAGAAATAATTGTCTGTCCTGAAGCTTCATCTGTTCTCACTGTAAATGTTGGATCTTCCTCTGCTAGTTTACTTAAAGCCATTCCTAATTTATCAACATCTGCTTTAGTCTTAGGTTCAACAGCAATACCAATTACTGGGTCTGGAAAATCCATAGACTCTAATACAATTGGATGTTTTTCATCAGACATTGTATCTCCAGTCTTGATATCTTTAAATCCAACAGCTGCACCAATATCTCCTGCTTCAATAAAATCGATAGCATTTTGCTTATTAGAATGCATTTGGTAAATTCTAGATATACGTTCTTTTTTACCAGAACGGTTATTTAAGATATAAGATCCTGCATTTAATCTTCCTGAATAAGCTCTGAAGAATGCTAGTCGTCCAACAAAAGGATCTGTAGCAATTTTAAAGGCTAATGCAGAAAATGGTTCTTTAGCGTCTGGTTTACGTGTTACTTCATTACCAGTGTTTGGGTCTGTACCAACAATATTATCTCTATCTAACGGAGAAGGTAAGTAACGACAAACAGCATCTAATAAGAATTGAACACCTTTATTTTTAAAAGCTGATCCGCAAATCATTGGAATAATTGCCATATCCATAACAGCAGCACGCAATGCAGCATGCACTTCGTCTTCTGTAATAGAATCTTCATCTTCCATGAATTTTTCTAATAAATTCTCATCGTAAGTAGCAACTTCTTCTATTAGTAAAGCTCTATACTTAGCAGCATCTTCTTTTAATTCTTCTGGAATATCAATAACATCAAAGGTTGCTCCTTGAGTTTCGTCGTGCCAAATAATTGCACGATTCTTAACTAAGTCAACAATTCCTTTAAAATCTATTTCATCTCCAATAGGAAGAACAATTGGAACCGCATTAGAACCAAGCATTTCCTTAACTTGAGTGTTAACGTTTAAAAAATCTGAACCTTGTCGATCCATTTTGTTAACAAATCCAATTCTAGGAACTTTATAATTATCTGCTAATCTCCAGTTAGTTTCAGATTGTGGTTCTACACCATCTACTGCACTAAATAAAAATACTAATCCATCTAGAACACGTAAAGAACGGTTTACTTCCACCGTAAAATCTACGTGACCTGGAGTGTCAATTATATTAAAATGATAATCTTTAGCATCTGCAGTTGGTTTTCCATCTGCACTTGGGAATTTCCATGTACAAGTTGTAGCAGCAGAAGTAATTGTAATACCTCTTTCTTGCTCTTGCTCCATCCAATCCATTGTTGCAGCACCATCATGTACTTCACCAATTTTATGAGAAACTCCAGTATAATAAAGAACGCGCTCTGTTGTTGTTGTTTTACCAGCATCAATATGAGCAGCAATACCTATATTTCTTGTATATTTTAAATCTCTTGCCATTT
>JABDPN010000094.1 GCA_013042715.1 Flavobacteriaceae bacterium
GTATTACAGTTTATCAAGAGCAGGTAATGCTTTTATCTCAAAAACTTGGTGATTTCACAAAGGGTGAAGCAGATGTATTACGAAAAGCAATGGGTAAAAAGCAACGTCCTGTTCTTGATAAAATGAAACCAAAGTTTATAAAACAAGCTTCTGCAAAAGGAATGGATAAAGAAGTTCTTGAAAAGATCTGGACAGATTGGGAGGCTTTTGCTCTTTATGCTTTTAACAAATCACACTCTACTTGTTACGCATGGATAGCTTATCAAACAGCTTATCTAAAAGCATATTATCCGGCAGAATATATGGCTGCAGTGTTATCTAATAATATGAGCGATATCAAGCAAGTCTCATTTTTTATGGAAGAATGTAAACGCATGAAATTAAACGTTCTTGGTCCAGATGTAAACGAATCGTATTACAAATTCTCTGTAAACAAAGATAATGCTATTAGGTTTGGGATGGGAGCCATTAAAGGGGTAGGTCATGGAGCAGTACAAACTATAATCAATAACAGAAAGAAAGATGGTGTTTACAAATCAATTTTTGATTTCGCAAAACGTATTGATTTACGAGCAGCTAATAAAAAAGCTTTTGAAAATCTGGCAAATGCAGGTGCTTTCGATTGCTTTACTAATACACATCGTGCGCAATATTTTCATGATGATGGAAATGGAATAAATTTTTTAGAAAAGACCGTTAAATACGCGAATAAGTATCAAGAAAATCAAAACTCATCTCAAGTCAGTCTTTTTGGAGATACTAGCGAAGTACAAATACCTGAACCAGAAATTCCACCATGTGAAGAATGGGGAACTATGGAAAAACTAGCAAGAGAAAAAGAAGTAGTTGGAATATATATTTCAGGCCATCCTTTAGATGATTTTAAAAGAGAAATGCATACGTTTTGTAATGGTTCTATTGCGTTATTTTATGATTTAAAAAAGTATGTTAATAAAGAATTGTCTTTTGGAGGTGTAATAACAGATGTTCAACATAGAATTAGTAAACAAGGAAAAGGTTGGGCTGCTTTTACTATTGAAGATTACGACGATTCTTTTGAGTTTAGAATTTTTGGAGAAGACTATTTAAAGTTTAGACATTTTCTCATGAAAAACAGTTTTGTTTACGTTCGCGTTATGATTAGAGAAGGATGGATAGATAAACAAACAGGAAATGTAAGAGATCCAAGAATACAGTTTAATAGTTTTCAGCTGCTACATGATGTTTTAGAAACTAAAGCAAAAAAGCTATCAATTCAATTAGATATTAAAAATATAGACAAAGAAAAAATACAAAACATAAAGGACTTACTACATATGCATAAAGGCTCACATTTATTAAATTTTGTAATTTACGATAACGATGAACAGTTAAAACTAAATATGCATAGTAGGAAACAAAAAATAAAAATATCTCAAGAATTATTAGAAGAATTAGAAGCGCAACAAGTATTTTACAAACTTAATTAATAACCTATAGTAAGTAATAATACAGTAATAATAAAAACAAATAGTTCAATTATAAACTTTGGTAGAATTTTTGATTAATTTTGTAAAGCAAATAAAACAATTACATTTAAAAATTTAACATTATGGCATTAGAAATAACAGATGCAACTTTTGAAGAAACTGTATTAAAAAGCGATAAACCAGTAATGGTAGACTTTTGGGCTGCATGGTGTGGACCTTGTAGAATGGTTGGCCCTATTATAGATCAAATTAGTGAAGAGTATGCAGATAAAGCAGTTATAGGTAAAGTAGATGTAGATGCAAATCAAGAATATGCTGCAAAATATGGAGTAAGAAACATACCTACTGTTTTGGTTTTTCAAAATGGAGAGGTTGTTGGAAGACAAGTTGGTGTAGCTCCAAAAAACGCATATACAGAAGCTATTGACGCATTATTATAGTATAAAAACTAAAAGATTTCATAAAAGGTTTGTCTTAATGACAAACCTTTTTTAGTTTAGAGAAGTATGAATTTAAGGCAAGAAGTAAATAAAACATCTGGATTTAAAAACTTAGAGCTATTAGCACAAGAAGTAGTTGAAGGATTTATTGCAGGAATGCATAAAAGTCCTTTTCATGGTTTTTCAGCAGAATTTGCTGAGCATAAAATTTATAATAGAGGAGAGAGCACAAGACATATAGATTGGAAACTATTTGCAAAAACAGATAAATTATTTACAAAATGTTACGACGATGAAACAAATTTAAGATGTCATATAATTGTTGATAATAGTAGCTCAATGCATTATCCCAAGATAAATAACTTTTCTTTAAATTCATTAAATAAAATAGGGTTTTCAGTCTTAGCAGCAGCATGTATGATGTATATTTTAAAGCGACAAAGAGATGCTGTAGGTTTAAGTGTTTATAGTGATAAATATGACTATTATGCACCTGAAAAAGGAAGTGAAAGGCATCATCGAATGTTGTTAGATCAACTTAGTAAGTTTGCAACTGAAACTCCAAAGCATACCGAAACAGACACCTATCAGTATTTACATCATATTGCTGAAAAAATTCATAGAAGGTCCTTAATATTCGTATTTACTGATATGTTTCAAACACATGTTGAAGACGAAAAACTTTTTGACGCTCTAAGACATTTAAAGTATAATAAACATGAAGTTATTTTATTTCATGTTTTTGATAAAGAAAAAGAGTTTAATTTTAATTTCGATAATAAACCAAAACGATTTGTAGATATAGAAACTGGAGACTCAGTAGATCTTTATCCAGAAAATATAAAAGAGAATTATAGTAATGCAATAGATACTTTTTTTAATAGAATAAAGTTAAAGTGCAGTCAGTATCAAATAAAATATGTTGAAGCAAACATCAATGATAAATTCAATAAAATACTCACAACATTCATGCTTGAGAGGCAAAAATTTATTTAATGATGGTTTTATTAAAAAAAGAATAAAAAAATTTGTGTTATAAAAAATGCAATGTATATTTGCATCCGCAATAATGCAACGGTTTGGTAGTTCAGCTGGTTAGAATACCTGCCTGTCACGCAGGGGGTCGCGGGTTCGAGTCCCGTCCAGACCGCAAAAATTGCTTCAAAGCTTCAACTCGATTGGAGCTTTTTTAGCAATAAGATTTAAGTTGTGTTGTGCTACAGTAATGTAGCAAGTAGTCTTTACTAAGACTAGTGAGAAGCTTTTCCTTTAATGGAGAGGCTTTTTTGTTTTGTATCAAGTTCTAAAGCCTCAGTTAAATATTTCTTTTTATTTCTACTTAAAGGAATTTTAAATTCACCAATTTCAACTTTTGCACTACTGAATCTATCTATTTTTGAAAGATTTACCATATAGGATTTATGAATTCTCAAGAATTTATTCTTTGGTAATTCACTCTCAAAAGATTTCATTGTAGATAATACTGTAAATGTGTTTTCTTCTGTAAAAATCTGAATATAGTCACCAAGTGCTTTAATCCATTTAATGTTATTAATGTAAATTTGATGTTTTTTACTGTCACTTTTAATAATTAAGAACTCACCATCATCATAAACACCAAGTTTTAAATCATGCTGTTTTAGTGCTTTTTCTATAGCAGTATTAAAGCGTTCTAACTTAATAGGTTTGTGTAAATAATCAGTAGCATCATAGTTAAAAGCTTTAAATGCATATTTAGTTTTGCCAGTAATAAATATTATTTGAGGCTTATTGTTTAAAACATCTAAGAGTTCAAACCCACTTAAATCAGGCATTTCAATGTCTAAAAAGATTAAGTCTATTTGATGGTTTTTTAAATCACCTTTACATTCTAAGGCACTATTATATTCTGCGATTAAGTTAAGTGAAGTATGGTTCTCTACTAACTTAACAATAGAAAGCCTTTGAATTTTCGAGTCGTCAACTATTATGCAGTTTAAAATCAAAATATTTAATATTTTATATGATTACTACAATTTAGGACATTGTAATTTACAAAATATTTATAAAATTAAGAAATGTAGCAAGTACTCTTAACTAAGACTAGTGAGAAGTTTTTCCTTTAATGGAGAGGCTTTTTTGCTTTTTCAGATTTTGTAATATTAATTAATCTAACAATAAAGACAAGTTTAAGTATAACGCCAAATACAATTAGAAATAATGGCCGTATAAATTTTTGAACAATTTCTGTAGCGTAAAGTCCAGTAAAAAACAATAATAATCCAAATATTAGGAATAGTACTTCCTTTCCTGGATTATATTCGTCATTCCTAACTTTTATAACAATGTAAATTATTTTAAATGCAATGCCAATTGCAATTAAGTAATGCCCAATATGAACTGATTGAAAATTTAGTTTTATAAGAACACCAATAATTAATGAAATAATCCCTGTAATTAACAAATACTTTGTACTCATTTATATATTAAATTGAGAACTAAAATAATAATTACGATTTATTCCTGAGAGTTATACGTTTTATTATTTTTACTATATGTTTCACTATTTTATCTTGTACAAACCTTATGGCTATTTAAGTCAATTTCTCAGTAATGATAAAAAGGAAAAAAACAAAAAGTTTTTAGGAGAATTATATAATTTCCCAAAAGGCATTATGGCAGTTGGGAGGTTAGACGAAAAGTCTGAAGGCTTACTTCTTTTAACTACAGACGGAAGGTTTAGTGCAGAAATAACATCTAAAAAAGTAGAAAAAGAATACTATGTGCAATTAGATGGCGATATCACTCAAGACGCAATTAATAAAATGAAGGAAGGTGTGCTAATTGGTTTTAATGGAAAAAAATATTTAACAAAACCTGCATTAGTTTCAAAATTAAAGTGTATTCCAAAACTTCCCAAACGCTCAAAAGAAATAAGAGACGATAGACATGGCCCTACAAGCTGGATATCTGTAGTAATTACAGAAGGAAAATTTAGGCAAGTTAGAAAGATGACTTCAGCTGTTGGATTTCCAACACTAAGATTAGTTCGTGTTAGAATAGGAAATTATAAAATCGAAAAATTACAACCAGGAGAAGTGAAAAAAATACAAATCTCTTAATACTTTGTTAGAGTTTTAAATGCAATTAACTTTTTTCGTATTTTTAAGCTTAAAGCTTTAAAATATTATGCCAACCTTTCAATTAAAAATTAACGGAGAACTTAAAACTGTTACAGCAGAAAGTGATACACCTTTGCTATGGGTTTTAAGAGATTACCTAAACTTATTAGGAACAAAATTTGGATGTGGAATTGGGCAATGTGGTACCTGTATAGTCCATGTAGATGGTGTTGCCACTCATAGTTGTTTGCTTCAGGTTTCTCAATTACAAGGAATGGAAATCACAACTATCGAAGGACTTTCAGGGCAAGGAGATCATCCAGTTCAAGAAGCATGGAAAGAACACGATGTACCACAATGTGGTTATTGTCAATCTGGACAAATCATGACAGCAACAGCTTTTCTGAATACAAATAGCAATCCATCAGAAACTGAAATTAAAAGTGCAATGCAAGGTAATATTTGCAGATGTGCATCATATAAGCGTATAGAAAAGGCTGTAAAGTCTGCATCAAAAAACATGAAATAATAAAGCTATGAAACCAAACGTAAATTTAAGTAGAAGAAAGTTTTTTAAAACCTCTGCTCTAGCAAGTGGTGGAATGCTAATTGGATTTAATTTATTTCAGGCTTGTAAAGAAGATGTTGCACCTCCAATAGATTTAAGTTTATTAGACTACAATGATTTTAACGCATTTATAAAAATCTCTAACGAAGGGAAAGTGACAATATTTTCACCAAACCCAGAAATTGGACAGGGAGTAAAAACATCAATGCCAATGCTTATAGCAGAAGAATTAGATGTCGCTTGGGAAGATGTTCATGTAGTTCAAGGTGTTTTAGACACTAAAAATTATACTAGACAAGTTGCAGGTTGAAGTCAGTCTATTAGACAAGCTTGGGAACCAGTCCGAAATACGGGAGCAACAGCAAGACAAATGCTTATTAATGCTGCAG
>JABDPN010000114.1 GCA_013042715.1 Flavobacteriaceae bacterium
GAATTAGAACGCTTAATTAAAATTCATAGGGCTTATGATTTTATGAATAAAGGTGATATAGCTATGGAACATGGCGATTCTAAGTTAGCAGAAGAAATGTATTTAAATGCTCAGAACCTTTTTCCAGAGAATTTAGAAATGCAATATTGGTATGCCATAAACCTGTTAAATAATAAAGAATATACAAAAGCACACTCCATATTAAAATCAATTTTTAAAGCTGATATAAACTGGAAAACACTTACCAAACGTTTAGTAAAAAGTAAGCTTTTAATAATTTCAAAAGAAGAACTAGAAAAAGTGATGCAACTGTAGATTATTTATTTAATCTATAAAAAATAAAACGTGCTCTGGCTTTATAGCCTTTACTACCAGATGCGTAATTTTTTTCTAAAACTTGAACAAGTTCAGGATGAATCCAATCATAATCTTTACCAAGTAAGTATAAGATATTCATGGCATATGCTTGTGGTGCAATAGGTTTGTCTGTAATAAGGTAATCAAAACAGAGTTCTACAATTTTTTCTTTATGTACTGGTTTTAAATATCGTTTGGTTTTGTTGATGTGCTTACTATAATAAGCTTCAATTAAGTATTCACAAATTTTGGCTATTGGTCTAACAGCAGAATCTTTGTGAATCTTGTGCATTTCAGAAGTAATTCTATCTAAATGAGGTAAAATAGCATCTAAGTCTTCTCGTGCAATAAACTCAAGTAACCAAGTCGCTCTATGCGAATTTTTTTCGTTTACATCAAAAACAAAATCTAAAACAATTGGAAACAATTCAGGATTTTGAATAACTAGAAGCGCATACTTTTTTCTGTTTGCTTTGGAATGATTAACAAATTCTAATTCTTTGTATAATTGAACTCTAGTCGTCAAATTTTACTACATTTAATTTATAAAATTACATATTATGAAATTTCTAAAGAAAGTTTTATTTGTCTTATTTATTGTTTTTGTTATTGCACAATTTTTTAGACCAGAAAAAAACCAAGGTGACTTAGCAACATTAGATACGTTTCTAAATGAAACTAATCCTCCAGAAGACTTACATCTTATTCTTAAAACAGCTTGTTTCGATTGCCATAGTGATTACACACGTTATCCGTGGTACAACTCGATTACTCCACTTAATTATTGGTTAGCTGATCATATAGATCATGGAAAAGGTGAATTAAATTTTTCCAATTGGGCTGAATATTCTTTAAAGCATAAAGACCATAAACTAGAAGAAGTTATGGACTTAGTTAAGAAAAAAGAAATGCCATTGGAATCGTATACGTGGACACATAAAGATGCAATACTCTCTGACGAGCAAATTGAAAACGTTATGGCTTGGACAAAAGAAGCCAGAATGAAACTATCTAATCAATAACATGCCAAAACTGCTAATTATTGGCTTTGTCTGGCCAGAACCCAAAAGTTCTGCTGCAGGAAGCAGAATGTTACAATTAATAGATTGCTTTAAACAGTTAGACTACAGTATAACGTTTGCTAGTGCATGTGCTAAAACCAATAATGCTTTTAATTTAGAATCTATCCATGTTGCACAGGAAGCAATTCAATTAAACAATTCAAGTTTTAATAGTTTCATTAAAGATCTCAATCCAGAAGTAGTATTGTTTGATCGTTTTATGACCGAAGAACAATTTGGTTGGCGCGTTACAGAAACTTGTCCACATGCTATAAAAATTCTAGATACAGAAGATTTACATTGTTTGCGAAAAGGAAGACATCAAGCCTTAAAAGATAACAAACCGTTTGATGACAAATATTTATTTAACGACTTTGCTAAACGCGAAATTGCAAGTATTTACAGGTGTGATTTAACTTTAATGATTTCTGAAGTTGAGATTGAAATCCTAAAAGAAAAATTTAAAGTTAATGCATCACTTTTGTTGTATCTTCCTTTCCTTTTAGATGAATTGTCTGAAACGCAATCAAGACAACTTCCAGATTTTCAATCACGAACAAACTTTATGACCATTGGAAATTTTTTGCACGAACCTAATTATGATGCCATTCTCTATTTAAAACAAGATATTTGGCCATTAATTAAAAAAAATATTGCTCATGCAGAATTGCATATTTATGGAGCCTATCAGTCACAAAAAGCAACCCAATTAAATAATGAAAATGAAGGCTTTATCATTAAAGGTTTTGCAGAAGATGTTTATGAAACATTATTAAATTATAGAGTAAATCTAGCAGCATTACGTTTTGGAGCAGGACTTAAAGGAAAACTAACTGATGCTATGATTTCTGGAACACCATGTTTAATGACATCTATTGCTGCAGAAGGTATTTTTGGAGATTTAAATGCTAATGGTTTTATAGAAGATTCAATAGAAAATTTTGCAAAAAAATCTTTAGAACTTTATACAAACAAAAAAATTTGGGAATTAAAGCAAAAAAATGGATTTTCAGTTATAAGCAAAAGATTTAGTAAAAATAATTATATCTCTAAATTAGAAATTGTTTTAAATGATTTGGTCAACAATTTAGAAACTCATCGACTTAATAATTTTACAGGTATAATGCTACATTATCATAGCATGCAGAGCTCAAAATATATGTCTAGATGGATAGAAGAAAAGAATAAAAAGTAAACTATTTATCTGGTTCAGATTCTTCGGTTTTTTCAACCTCTAATTCTTCAACATTAACAATTTTATTGTCTTTATAAGTAACACGTTTTGTATTAGCATTTGGATAGTAATAATGCCATACACCAACTTTTTTACCTTTTTTATAAAATGCTTCACATTTTAATGTACCATCTTCATAATAACTTTCCCATTTATCTTGAAGTTGATTTTTAGGTGTCATAAATCCATGTTGCATAATCTTTCCATTGTTATAATAAATGGTAACTTCAACTAATGAACCAGAATTAACCATTTTAATAGTGCTCTCTGTTTGAGCAAATAAAAAACTAAACGATAGTAATACAATTATTGTAAGTATAAGTTTTTTCATCGGAATGATTTCTTTAAGATGATTAATCAAATTTAATAATAATAGCATAAATTATATATGATATTAATCAAGAATTTCAATATTGAACAAAAATTATAATGTAATGTTATCGTATTGTCATTGTATAGTGAAATTTATGTAAAATTAAATACGTTATTAGTAAATTGCGTAAGTTTTATATTTAGATTTAATTTGAAATATCGTCAAAATATTATTGTTTTAGCATTATTGTGCTTTTGGACTTCAATAGTTTTATCGCAAACAAATCAGCCTCCAAGTATTACTGCTGATGGTGATCAAGTTTATTGTCCATTAAGTCAGATTAACGTTGTTGAGAATTTCAATATTTCTGATCCAGACGATACTACCATAGATGCTTTCTATATACAGATTTCTGCAGGCTACCAAATAGGTGAAGATAATATACAATTAACCGGAACACATCCAACTATAGTTTCTACTTGGAATATATCAGAAGGGAAATTAACTTTAGAAGGAGTAGGAGGCAATCCTGTTT
>JABDPN010000115.1 GCA_013042715.1 Flavobacteriaceae bacterium
AAATTACTGTTCTCAGTAATAACAATTTCCTCTTGTTGTTCTTCAATAAAAAGTTTATAACTTCCAAGAGTAATTGCGCCTCCTAAAGCCGAAACCAAAACTAATGACATAATCCTTTTCATAATTATTAAGTTTTTTATTTTAGATTAACGGTTAAAATTAAAAATTTATTGAGTTTTAAATTTCACTTTAACGACTATTTAACATCGCGTTTTACAGTATAATATTTATATATTTGTCACAACTATGATTTTCACTTTCTATAAATATCAAGGTACTGGAAACGACTTTATTATTATTGATAATCGTCAAAATGTTTTTGACAAAAATAATACCAAACTTGTTGCTCAATTATGTGACAGACGTTTTGGCATAGGAGCAGATGGTTTAATCTTGTTAGAAGACCATATTACTGAGGATTTTAAAATGATATATTTTAATTCTGATGGAAATGAAAGCACTATGTGTGGTAATGGCGGAAGATGTATTTCTGCTTTTGCTAAGTTTTTAGGACTTGTAAAAACAAGTGGTACTTTTGAAGCTATAGATGGTTTACATGATTTTGAAATCGATAACAACCATGTAAAACTTAAAATGCAAAATGTTGATACATTAGACTGCTTTGACAACTATACATTTCTTGATACAGGATCACCACATTACGTTACACTTAAAAATAAAGTTGAAGAACTAGACGTTAAGGAAGAAGGTGCAAAAATTAGATATAGTAAACCATTTGCAAAACAAGGTGTCAATGTAAATTTTGTAGAGAAAACAAACTACGCAACATTTAAAGTTAGAACTTACGAACGTGGTGTTGAAGACGAAACATTATCTTGTGGCACAGGAGTTACTGCTGTTGCTATTGCCATGCATAAAACTAGAGAAACTAAAGACAACCTAATTACATTGCAAACTCCAGGTGGCGAATTACAAATTGCATTTTCTACAAATGATTCTGGATATAACAATATTTGGTTGATTGGTCCAGCTAAACAGGTTTTTAAAGGAGAAGTTACATGGTAACATTAAAAGGTAAGCATATTTACTTAAGAGCTTTAGAGCCAGAGGATTTAGAATTTGTTTATCAAATTGAAAACGACGAATCCATATGGGAAATTAGTAATACTATTACACCATATTCAAAATATTTGCTAAAAGAATATCTTGAAAACGCTCACAAAGATATTTTTGAAGTCAAACAATTACGTTTAGCTATTTCCAATTATAAAAATGAGGTTTTAGGTTTAATAGATATTTTTGATTTTGACATTTCCAACAGAAAAGCAGGACTTGGTGTTTTAATTCAAGATTACAAGAATAGAAAAAATGGTTTTGGAAGTGAAGCTTTAAAACTTGTTATTGATTATTGTTTTTCGCGTCTTGGTTTACATCAGCTATATTGCAATATTTCAGAAGACAACGAGGCAAGTCTTAAACTCTTTAAAAAATTCAATTTTGAAACTATTGGTTTAAAAAAAGATTGGAATTTGATAAATGGAGTATATAAAAACGAATACTTACTTCAACTAATACACAAAAATTAATGTACATAAAAAAAATACTTCTTGCTATAGCACTTCTAGGCTTGCTATTCTTTGGTTACTTTGCATACTATGTGTATTCAGTAATGTTTGTGCCTAATACTGCATTTAATAATTCTGAAGCTTATATCTATGTAAAATCTGATGCAAACTATAATGATGTACGTTCAGATTTAGAACCATTATTAAAAGATATCGATAAATTTGATGCTTTGGCAGAGCAAAAAAAATATACAACCAATATTAAAGCTGGTAAATATAGAATAACAAAAGGAATGACTAATAACGATATTATTAATTCCATAAGAAGTAAAAACATTCCAGTAAAATTATCGTTTAACAATCAACCATCACTTGAGTTACTTTCAGGCAGAATTGCAAAACAGATTGAAGCAGATAGTACATCTATACTACAATCTATGAAAGATGAAGATTTTCTAACAAAAAATGGATTCACTAATCAAACAGCATTAGGCATGTATGTTCCTAATAGTTATGAGTTCTTCTGGAACACTTCAGCTAAAGGTTTTAGAGATAGAATGCTTAAAGAGTATAAAAAGTTTTGGAATGATACCAGACTTGAAAAAGCACGGAAAATAGGTTTAAATCCAGATAAAGTTATGACACTTGCTTCTATTGTTCATGAAGAATCCAAACAAAATAGCGAGCAGCCTAGAATTGCAGGAGTCTACATTAATAGATTAAATAACAAATGGCCATTACAAGCGGATCCAACTTTAAAATTTGCTGCTTACCAATTACCTAAATACAAAAACACAATTATTAAACGCGTTTTAAATGTTCATAAAGAAATAGATTCACCTTATAATACGTATAAAAATATTGGTTTACCTCCAGGATTAATTACAATGCCAGACATTTCTGCTATAGATGCAGTATTAAATTATGAGAAGCATAACTATTTTTATTTTGCTGCATCAGCAGATAAACCTGGTTTCCATAAGTTTGCGAAAACACTAGCGCAACACAATCAAAATGCAAGAGCATACCAGCGTTATTTATCAAAACAAGGTATAACCAAATAGTTTTGAAAAATACTTTAATATTTGTTATTTCCTATTTAAGTTTTGTGCAAGTTTGTTACACACAAACAAAATTTTCAGAGTTTCTAAGACCTAGTGACACACTTAATATTTCAAGAAGAAATTCAGTTATTATTTCTGAAGCAGTACTATTCACAGCAGGAGTTTATGGATTAAACGAACTATGGTATAAAGATTATCCAAGATCTAATTTTCATACAATTAATGATGGTAATGAATGGATGCAAATGGATAAAATTGGGCATGCTTTTTCATCATATCAATTAGGAAGGTTAGGAGCAGAGTCTTTAGAATGGAGTGGAGTGAGTAAAAAAAATCAACTTATTTATGGAGCAACAATTGGTTTTACTTTTTTAACCGCAGTAGAAGTATTAGATGGTTTTTCGAAAGAATGGGGATTTTCTTGGACAGATATGGCTTCAAATGCTGCAGGTACAACATTATTTGTAGGGCAAGAAGTATTATGGGAAGAACAACGTATCTTATTAAAGTATTCTTTTCATAGGACCAAATATGCAAAATTAAGACCCGAAAAACTGGGAGATGGAATATTAGAAGAGTCTTTAAAAGACTATAATGGGCAAACGTATTGGTTAAGTATTAACTTAAAATCATTTTTTAGAGACTCTAATTTACCTAACTGGTTAAATGTTGCATTAGGTTATGGTGCAGACGGAATGCTTACTGGAGAAAATGAACCAAATAATTTAATGTTTCCAAATCAAAATAGAACACGTCAATTTTACATTAGTTTAGATGTAGATTTAACAAAAATTAAAACAAATTCTAATATTCTTAATACCATTTTTAGCATTTTTAACGTATTAAAAGTGCCATTTCCAGCTTTGGAGTTCACCGATAAAAATGGCATTAAATTTCACGCTATAACGATTTAGTAGAACTTAATCGATTTATTTTGAATATCTTAAATAGAGTTATAATTTTGCATGCTGAAATTTGAGACACTTTTTTTCGTCTCCTAAATTTTAAAATTATGAATAAGAGTTTTGTTTTACATGCAATTATTCCTGTTGTAATATTTACAGCATTT
>JABDPN010000136.1 GCA_013042715.1 Flavobacteriaceae bacterium
TAATGAGTAGTATGGGAATAACTCAAATTGCTGCTGTTATGGGAAGTTGTGTTGCAGGAGGAGCTTATCTACCAATTATGAGCGACGAAGCACTTATAGTAGATAAAACAGGAAGTATATTTCTCGCAGGTAGTTATTTAGTTAAAGCTGCTATTGGTGAATCTATAGATAACGAAACTCTTGGAGGAGCAGCAACACATTGTGAAATATCTGGTGTTACAGATTATAAGGCGAAAGACGATAAAGATGCTTTAGATACTATTAAAAATATAATCGATAAAATTGGTGATTTTGACAAAGCTGGATTTAATAGAGTTAAAGCTATAAAACCAAAAGAAAATCAAGATGACATTTTTGGTATTCTTCCTAGATCACGTTCAGATCAATATGACATGCACGAGATTATTAAACGATTAGTTGATAATTCTGAATATGAAGAATATAAAGCTGGTTATGGTAAAACATTAATTACTGCTTATGCTAGAATTGATGGTTGGGCAGTTGGTATTGTTGCAAATCAACGCAAAGTGGTAAAAACTAAAAAAGGCGAAATGCAATTTGGAGGTGTGATTTACTCTGATTCTGCAGATAAAGCAACGCGATTTATAGCAAATTGTAACCAAAAGAAAATTCCGTTAGTATTCTTACAGGATGTTACAGGGTTTATGGTTGGAAGTAAATCGGAACATGGAGGCATTATTAAAGATGGTGCCAAAATGGTAAATGCTGTAAGTAATAGTGTTGTTCCAAAATTTACAATTATTATTGGTAACAGTTATGGTGCTGGAAATTATGCAATGTGTGGAAAAGCCTACGATCCAAGATTAATAGTTGCATGGCCAAGTGCAGAATTAGCTGTAATGAGTGGAAACTCAGCTGCTAAAGTATTGCTACAAATTGAAAAGGCATCTCTTGAGAAAAGAGGTGAAAAAATCACAAAAGAAAAGGAAGAAGAACTTTTCAATAAAATAAAATCGCGTTACGATAATCAAGTGTCACCATATTATGCTGCAGCACGATTATGGACAGATGCAGTTATTAACCCTTTAGAAACAAGAGAATGGATATCTATAGGAATAGAAGCTGCAAACCATGCTCCTATTGACAAAACATTTAATTTGGGTGTATTACAAGTATAAATAGAAAAAGCGACAATTTGGTCGCTTTTAATATCACTATTTTATTTCAGTATCAAAAGGAAATAACAACTGAATACCTTTTTGTTGCGACATGTTTTTTATTTCTTTTAAAATCTTATAGTTCTCCTCTCCTAGTTCTTCTTTTAGAATGGATTCTTTAGATTTTACTAAGCCAAAACCTTCTAGGATTTCGTCGAGATTTCTTTCAAAAACTGGAAATTCTTTAATCTTATAAGTTTCAATTTCTGCTATACTTGCAGCATATTCTAAGGCATCATCCAATCCTCCAATTTCATCAACCAAACCATTCTCTACAGCAGAAACTCCAGTCCATACACGACCTTCAGCAATCGCTTTTACTTCATCTTGCTTCATTCCTCTACCTTCAGCAACACGATTAGTAAACAATTCATAAACATCGTTTATACCTTCTTTAATAAAGAAACGTTGATCAGCGTTCATTGGTTCAAAAATACTGTAGGTTACAGCGTTTTTATTGGTTGTAACCTGTTCTGCATTAATACCAATATTATCTGCTAGTTCGTTTACATTTGGTAACGTACCAAAAACACCAATACTTCCTGTAATGGAAGTCTTTTCTGCAAATATCTTATCAGCATTACAAGCAATATAATAACCACCTGAAGCTGCAACATCTCCCATTGATACAATTAATGGTTTAACAGCTTTTGTTAACTCCAATTCACGCCAAATTAGTTCACTTGCCAAAGCACTTCCACCAGGAGAATTAACTCTTAAGACAATAGCTTTAACATCCTCATCTTCACGTGCTTTTTTTAGTGATTTATTAATTGCACCTTGACCAACTATACCTTCTTCTCCTTGACCATATATTATCATGCCTTCAGCATAAATAACAGCTATTTTGTCTTTGCTACTCTTTATCAGTCTTTTGTTTGCCACATGATTTGAATAATCTTCTATGGTTATTGTTTTAAGCTTATCCGTTTTATCGATTCCAACTGCATATTTTAATGCATTAATATACTCATCGTAATAAGCAATTTTATCTATTAATTTTGATTCTTTTGCTAAAGGTGCAGTTCGTGCCATTA
>JABDPN010000143.1 GCA_013042715.1 Flavobacteriaceae bacterium
CAATGAGTTTGGCTGTGAGTATACTGTGACAACGATCACGACCTACCGAGGACAGGAAGATGAGACTATAAATGAGATGGTATGTGATGGAGAGACGTTCTTGTACAACGGTATGGAATATGAAGAAGGCACATATACCTTCACAGATGAGAATGAGAATGGATGTGACTACACTATTACACTTAACGTAACCAACTATATTTCTCCAGTAGCAGATGCTGGTGAAGATATGATATTAGAGTGTGAAGACAATAATCAGAATAATTGTGAAACAGCATTTGCAATGAACGGTAATGATTCGACTTGTTTCCTTGAAGACGAATTTGACCGTTGGGGTTGGACCAATTATTTTGAGGAAGAAGGCACATATATTATGGAATTATGGGCAGGAGCAGCACAATGTGATACAGATAAAGGCGAATTAGCAGGAGAAGTTATCGTTGAATATGAAGATGGATTTGTAACTATTACGTACAATACATTCCAGGGATATGTATTAGACGAAGCACATTTATATGTTGGAAATGAAGCGTATCCTTTTGCAAATGATGGCAGCTTTACAGTGGCACCTGGTCTATATCCATATAATTCAGAAGTGTTAAATGGTGAGAGTACCCATTCATTTGGTCCTATTGCTGTAAGTGATATTGTTGATAATGGCATAAATATTATTGCACATGCAGTAGTATGTAATGATTTAGGTAATGATGACCCAGATAATCCAACGAGTAATGGAGTTATTTTAAATGGTAATAGTGATATTACGGATGTGACTTATAGTTGGACTGGACCAAACGGATTTACATCTAATGAACAAAATCCTGAAGTATTTGTTGAAGGAGTTTATACTTTAACTGTAACAACGTTAAACGGTTGTTCTGATAGTGATACTGTTGAAGTAATTAAGGAAGATTGTGAAAATAACAACAATGAAGACTGTGAAACTGCATTTGCAATGAATGGAAGTGATTCTAGATGTTTCCTTGAAGACGAATTTGACCGTTGGGGTTGGACTAATTATTTCGCAGAAGAAGGCACATATACTATGGAATTATGGGCAGGAGCTGCACAATGCGATATAAATATTGGCGAATTAGTAGGAGAGGTAATCGTTGAATATGAAGATGGATTTGTAACCATTACGTACAATATATTTGATGGATATGAATTAGATGAAGCACAACTATATGTTGGAAATGAACCATATCCTTATGCAAATAATGGTAATTATACAGTGGCACCTGGACAGTATCCGTATAATGTAGATTATCTTGAAGGTGAAAGTATGTATACTTACGAACCGATTGATGTAAGTGCTTTTGAAGACGGTATCTATGTTATAGCTCATGCAGTGACATGCACAACAAGTGGTTGTGACGATAGTGATAATGATGGTGTTTGTGATGCTGATGATGTATGTCCAGGATATGACGACACTATTGATAGTGATAATGATGGAATTCCTGATGGATGTGATACAGATTCGGAACAAGACTGTGAAACTGCATTTGCCTTGAATGGCAGTGATTCGTCTTGTTTCCTAGATAATGGATTTGATCGTTGGGGTTGGACCAATTATTTTGAGGAAGAAGGCACATATACTATGGACCTATGGGCAGGAGCAGCACAATGCGACACAGATAATGGTGAATTAGTAGGAGAAGTTATTGTTGAATTTGAAGATGGATTTGCAACTATTACGTACAATGTATTTGATGGATACGCATTAGACGAGGCACAAATATATGTTGGTGGATTACCATATCCATTAGCAAAGAAACGTAGATACACTGTTGCGCCTGGTCAATATCCATATAACATAGAGTATATTGAAGGAGGAAACACCTATACTTACGGTCCGATTGATGTTAGTGATTTTAATGATGGTATCTATGTTATAGCACATGCTGTAACATGTGAAACTACAACCAGTTTATCAAATAAAGATCAGATTAGTTTTGAGGCATATCCAATTCCTTTTGATACAGAAGTTAACTTTAGGTATAATACAACATTCGATACTGATGTTACATTTGAAATTTACACTTTAAAAGGTATATTATTGAAAAAGTACCTTATAAATGATAGCAAGAAAAACAATGAAACAGTAATTAAATTTGATATGTCAGATATTGATAATCAGTTGTTTATTGTTAAAATGATTACTAATAGAGGTGTAGTTACTAGGAAAATAGTTTCATCATCATTGAAAAAATATTAAGTATTCATTAAATTAAAGTTATTAAGGTTATTTGTACAATAAATTATTGTGCTTATATTAAAAAAGAGTTAAACCCTTTTGTGCTTAATTTACAGCAAAAGGGTTTAATTTATATAAGTGAAATTAATTAATCGAAATCCTTAAAATATTAATCCCTTTAAGACTTCAGAGCTAAATCAATTAATTCTTTAGATGAACTTTAATTAAAGTTTATTTGGATAAATAATAGACTAATTGTTAAATCAAAAAACCTTAACAAATTGAAAATCAAATGTTAAGGTTTTATTTTCGCGGAGAAAGAGGGATTCGAACCCCCGGAGGTGTGACCCTCAACAGTTTTCAAGACTGCCGCATTCGACCACTCTGCCATTTCTCCTCTAGCGAGTGCAAATATAAAATGCTTTTTTAATTCAGTCAAAGGTTTTTCAATTTATTTTATTATATATCTACAATCGTCAGGTATTTACTATTTTTGCGCTTTAACTTTTCAAATTGGATGTAGTTTTAAACTTCGATGTAAATTTAATTTGGTTAATTCTAGCAGGATTTCTAGCAGGATTTATAAATACCATTGCTGGTGGTGGTACATTAATAACTTTACCGGCGCTTATATTTATGGGTTTACCGCCTTCTGTTGCTAATGGTACAAACAGAATTGCCATATTTCTTCAAACATTAACTGGTGTTGCTGGCTTTAAGTCTAAAGGTGTTACTACATTTCCTTTTAGTATTTATTGCGGAATTTCTGCATTATTTGGTTCATTAATTGGTGCTAAAATTGCTATCGATATTAAAGGTGAAACGTTTAATAAGATATTAGCAATTATCATGGTTGCTGTTGTGATTCTTATTTTGTTTAAACCAAAAGTAAAAGTTGGAGATCTAATAGAACGTACAACAGGTAAATATCTATGGATATCCATAATTGGATTTTTCTTTTTTGGAATATATGGAGGTTTTATTAATGCTGGAATTGGTTTCCTCATAATAATATTCATAACCTATGTAGCACGTATGAATTTGATTAGAACAAACGCTGCAAAGTTAACCATAGTAAGTATTTATACTTTTGGTGCAATTTTAATGTTTTACTTTAACGATAAAATCAATTGGAAATACGGTTTAATAATGTCTATAGGTAATATTGCTGGAGCTTGGATTTCTAGTCGACTTGCTGTTAAAAAAGGCGATAGGTATATTAGAATTTTCTTGGTAGTAATGATATTTGTTATGGCTATTAAACTTTGGTTCTTTTAATAGAATTTTAATTAAAAATAAATTATCAAACCTTATTTTTGTAAAAAAATTATTGATATGAATATATTAGAAAGTCTTAGAAATAGATATGCAGTAAAGAAATTCGATCCTACCAAATATTTACCTGAAGCAAAGCTAAACATTATAAAAGAAACTTTTAATCTCACTCCAACGTCTTATGGATTACAACCTTTAAAAATGTTAGTCTTAAGAGATAAAGAGTTACAGAAAAAGTTAGTTCCTTATTCTTATAACCAACAAATGATTGGAGATGCTTCAGATTTGTTGGTGTTTTGTGCCATAGAAAAGATAGATAAAGCTTATATCATGGAGTATTTTGAACGTGAAAAAGCTGTAAGAGGCACTGCAGACGAAGTAGTAAAACCATTTAGAGATTTTTTAATTTCGGATTTTGGCGGAAAAACTCAGGAACAGATTCATAATTGGGCAGTTAATCAAATTTATATTGCATTAGGAAATCTAATGACAGTTTGTGCTGCTGAAGAAATTGATGCATGTCCGGTAGAAGGATTTGTACCAAGTGAATATGATAGAGTTTTAAAACTAAACGAATTAGGTTTAAAATCTGTTTTAATCATGCCTATTGGTTATCGTGCTGAGGACGATATTTTTGCAACATTCAATAAAGTTAGGAAACCACTGGAAAACAGTGTTTTTGAACTATAATACTAAGACATGCCTGGATTTGAACTATTTGGAGATAAAGAACGAAAAGAATTAAACGACGTTTTAGAAAATGGTGTGTTAATGCGTTATGGTTTTGATGGTATGCGCAATGGACACTGGAAAGCTAAAGATTTTGAACGTGAATTAGAACAAACACTTCAAGTAAAACACGCACAATTGGTTTCAAGCGGAACTGCTGCAGTAACCATAGCCTTAGCATCTGCTGGTATTGGAGCAGGAGACGAGATTATAATGCCTTGTTTTACATTTGTTGCAAGTTTTGAAGCAATTATGATGCTAGGTGCTATTCCTGTTCTTGTTGATATAGACGATACTTTAACTTTAAATCCTGAAGCAGTAGAAGAAGCTATAACTCCAAAAACAAAGGCAATAATGCCAGTACATATGTGTGGCAGTATGGCAAACTTAGATGCTTTACAAAATATATGTAAAAAGCATAATTTGTTATTAATAGAAGATTCTTCTCAAGCAACTGGAGCTACTTATAATGGAAAACCACTCGGTTCTATAGGAGATATAGGTTGTTTGTCTTTAGATTTTGTAAAAATAATTACAAGCGGTGAAGGAGGTGTTATATTAACAAATAATGAAAACTATTATAGAAACTCTGATCATTATAGTGACCATGGTCACGATCATGTTGGTGACGATAGAGGAGCTGAGTCTCATCCATTTTTAGGCTACAATTTTAGAAACTCTGAACTCCATGCTGCAGTAGGTTTAGCACAATTAAGACGATTAGATGAGTTTGTGGCAATTCAGAAGAAGAACTACAATATTATTAAAGAAGAATTGTCGAAAATTGATGTAGTTACGTTTAGAACAGTTCCAGATGGAGGGGAAGAAAGTTATTCGTTTATAAGTTTCTTTTTACCTGATTTAGAAACTACAAAAAAAGTAGCTAATGCCTTTAAAACTGAAGGGATTGACGCATGTTTTCATTATTATGATAATAATTGGCATTATATTAGAAAATGGCAACATTTAGTTGATTTAAAAACACTTTATCCTTTGTCTGATGAAGTTAAAAAAGGTTTAGAATACTTGAAAGATAAATCTTTTGAAAGGTCTGATTATTTCATCGCTAGAAATATCTCTTGTTTAATAAAATTATCTTGGACTGAAGATGAGGTAAGGCAACGTGCTAAAATAATGGCGGAATGCATAGGTTCTGTTGTAGATTAGTAAGTTTTAAAATCTACAATTTCTAAACCATAACCAATCATACCTACACGTTTCTCTTGTTTAGTATTTGTGATTAATACAAGTTTATTAATCTTTAAATCATGAAGGATTTGAGCTCCAATTCCAAAATCTCTGGAATCCATTGCTATATTTGGTGCTTTAACTAAAGTTTTTCCATCTTGCTGTTCTTTTAAGAGGCTTAAACGTTTTAAAAGATTAATGGCTTGTGGCTGCTGATTAATAAAGATTATGGCACCTTTTTTAGCGTCATTTACAACTTTAAACATTTCATCCAACTGTTTATCTGCATCATTAGTTAAGGTGCCTAGAATGTCGTTATTTACAAGAGTAGAATTTATTCTTGTTAATATTGGTTCTTCTTTTGTCCATTTACCTTTAGTTAATGCAATATGTATTTGGTCGTTAGTAGTTTGTTGGTATGCTTGTAGCCTATAATTTCCAAAGCGTGTTTCAATCTGGAAATCTTGTTTTTTTTCTATTAAAGAATCGTGTTCCATTCTGTAAGCAACCAAGTCTTCAATAGAAATAATTTTTAAATCGAATTTTTTTGCAACTTTTATAAGCTGTGGCAATCTTGCCATGGTTCCATCTTCATTTAATATTTCAACTAGAATTCCTGCTGGTTTTAATCCAGCAAGTCTTGCTAGGTCTACAGCAGCTTCAGTATGTCCAGTTCGTCTTAAAACACCACCATTTTTAGCTTTAAGCGGAAAGATATGTCCAGGTCTTCCTAATTCAAATGGGCTTGTGTTTTCATCAACAAGTGCTTTAATCGTTTTAGCTCTATCGTGAACAGAAATTCCTGTAGTACAACCATTTCCTATTAAATCTACAGAAACAGTAAATTGTGTGTGGTGTAAAACAGTATTGTTTTTTACCATCATGTTTAAATCCAATTCCTCGCATCTGTCTTCTGTAAGAGGTGCACAAATTAATCCTCTACCATGAAGTGCCATAAAATTAATCATCTCTGGAGAAACCATTTCTGCAGCAGCTATGAAATCGCCTTCATTTTCACGGTTTTCATCATCAACAACAATTACTACTTTCCCTTGTTTAATATCGGTAATTGCATCTTCAATTGTATTTAATTGTATAGTTTTAGATGTCATTTTCTGAATTGGATTTTTATAAATTCTTGTGCAAATATATAACTTAAAAACTATCTAATGTCTTTTAATTCTTCTTCCATTTTTTTATTGAAAAAGATGTTATAAATAAAGTAAAGAGGTATTCCTAAAATAAAAAGAAATATAATATTTGAAGCTCTGTTTTTGTTTAATAATTTGTAAAAACTTGTTTGGTTTGTGTAGCTTTTAATAAGTGCAACTAAGAATAAAATTAAAGCTAACACACCAATTATTATAAGAACAACACCAAGTTTTGGGAAACCATTGTTTCTTAAAACAAGTCCGCCAACACCCAAAACAACATAAGTAATATATAGTATTAGAGCAATTGCAGAATTTTCTTTATAGGAGGATAAGTGCCTAAGAGCATTCTCGTAATTATCATTTACTAAATTACCTGAATATCTAAGTTCTTGTTTTGTAATACCACGAGAATTCATAATTTTTAATGCTGAATTCCTGTAAGCTATATCAAAATCGTACTGCCTGTAATTCTTGATAATATCAATAAGTTTCTCGTTAGAATAATCTTGTAATGTATTTAATGCTTCAGAATTAGAATCTAACACTTTATCTGTATCTATTTCTAGTTTTACTTTTCTTCTGATTACTTTTTTAAGCGGAATTAATACAGCATCAAGATCTAAAAGCGTTCTGTCTTTTGTGGCTCTGTTTGTTAAATAGATGCTTAATGGTAGCATAATGAGCGTAGATAACCAAGTTGATAAAATTGGATTAAGACTTCCATCTTCAGCGCTATTTTTAGCAAAGATTCCAATAAAATGATAAGTTAAAAACAGGACTATAGCGATTACTATAGGTAAACCCATTCCACCTTTTTTAATTAGTGCACCAAGTGGAGCTCCAACAAAAAATAAGATAATACATGCAAAACCTAAAGCAAATTTTTCATAAAATGCAATAATATGTTTATTGATATTTTTTTCCGCTACACCAAAAGTTCTTTTTTGCGCTTGTACGATTTGTTGTGTGCTTTTTAATGTATTTATTGCTTGATCTACAATACCAAGATGCTTTTGTTTTTTAAACATTTTTAATAAAGAATCATCAATTACTACAGAGTCTACTTCATTTGGTTTAATGTTCTTATTTAAAGTAGAAGCAGTGGTTCTATTATACATTGATTCTGTAAGTTTTTCATAATCTCCTTCTAGCTTTACTTTTAAAGAATCTATTGTGTAATCTAGTTCTTTAGCGGTTAACATGGAGTACTTGGTAGAGACATCAGCATTATCAAAATCTACATTGTTTATTTGAGATAAATCTACATTAAGTGTATAAATTTCAAATGAACTTTTAATAAATGGTTTATTTATCTCTCTTTCGTTGTAGTTTTTAGGTTGTAAGGCATCATAATAATTACCATCGTAAAGAACTAATTGTAAAACATCAGAGTCTACACTACTTGTTATTTCTCCAGTTTTGGATTTTATAACAGTATGGTTTCCAGAGTAGTTTCCTTTTTTTTGATGAATGATAACATCTTCAAGATACTGACCTTTATCTCCTGATTTATTAGCAACTTTAATATTAATACTTCCTATTTGGTTAAATTGTCCTTCTGCAATTGCCATTGCAGGTTTAACTTTAGCGATATTTCGCCTTAGATTATAAAATTTAAATTCAGCTGAAGGAATAACATTATTAGAAAAAAAGAAGGTTGTAACAGCCAATAATACTATAAATATGCTTAAACTTCGCATGGTACGCTGTAACGAAATTCCTGTAGATTTCATCGCTGCAAACTCATAATTCTCAGCAAAACTTCCGAAAACCATGATGGAGGAAAGTAATATAGTTAGTGGTAAAACAAGTACAATTAATCTTGGTGAAACATACATTAAAAACTTAATGATGACATCAAGTTCTAAATCTTTTCCAGCAAGTTCTGATATGTATAACCAAACTGATTGTAAAACAAAAATCAGCATGAGAATTACAAATACGCTGAGAAAGGTCTTTAAATAGGAGGTTAGTATGTAACGATCAAGAATTTTCAAGGGTTGAACCTAATCTAATTTGTTAATATAGTAATCGCTATATTTTGATACGTCAAATGTAAATAAGGTTTTTGATAATGGTTCGTTTGTTTTAAAAGAATTAACAGTTAATACTGTTTTTGTTTTGTTTGTTCCTATTTCTATAAGATTATAGATATGTTTTGTTTTACTATCTATACCAAGTAGGACGTGCTTAATTTCAGAATTAGAATCAATAGGAACTAATTTTATATATTGAATTTTTCTTCCTTTTACATTTTGAATGATATCTAAACTGTAAGTGTAGCCATCTTCATAAAAAGACAGCATTTTGCTTGGTGTAATGGTGCTTTCGTCTTCAGAATTTTCACTGGAAATGGTTACTTCTTCATCTTCAGGACTAATGGTGTAAAGAGTATTGCCATCAAAAAGTCTAGTCACCCCAAGAATGTTTAAAAGATATTTATCCCCTTCCATGATAACATCACCGCGTGTTTCTTTATTAATATCTTCTTCAATAT
>JABDPN010000156.1 GCA_013042715.1 Flavobacteriaceae bacterium
ATTTGCTCCAGTTTCAGTTATAAGTGATAATGGAAATGTGTATAGCCTTAACGCGATAACAGAAGATGGGAATAAACTGGATATAAAAGGAATAAGGAGATATGGAAATATTGTAATGATTAAAGCTATTACTGAAAAAGGGAAATATATTGGATTAAAAGCCATTTCTCCAGACGGAAAACAGAATGATATTAAAGGTATAAAAGTTAATAGAGGCGAAAGAGAGTTAGTGTTAAATGGTGTGACTGTACATGCACATGTTAAAGCCATGCATACTGCTGCTAATGAAGCGAAGTTTAGAATGTACAAGAAATCTGAAATCAATAAGAAAAGAAAATATAAAAGCGATTTCGAAGACATTTCATGGAAACTAAATGTGGAAACTGCAGATGGTAAAAATCTGGTTGTAAAAGCTGTTGATCCTGAAGGTAACTTTTATGATGTGCAAGCTGTACAAGATTCTGAACAACATAGTTTTATGAATATCAAGGCATTTACGGAGGAATATATACTACCAGTAAAAATAATGCAAAGTGATGACGAATATGCACCTGTTTGTGCAATAAGCTCTAAAGGTCTTTATCAATTAAAAGCAATATCTGAAGATAATGTACAATACGATATAAAGGGTGTAAGTCGTTCTGGAAGAATTGTTAATATTAAAGCTATAAATGAAAATGGAGAATTATTAGATGTTAAAGCAATCGCTCCAGATGGAAAAGTTAACTATGTAAATGGTATTAAGATCTTCGATAAAGAAGTAGAGATGACATCAAAAGGACATCCAGTATATGCACATGTAAAAGCGCTTCATAAATAAAATTAATTTAAACATAAATAATTTTTAAAAACCTAATTCTTTATGAGTTAGGTTTTTTTTATTTCCAAACTTAATAAATGTTTAATTAAACAAATCTATGATTTATGCTAAATAGCAAAGCTATACGCAATATTATATAAATGTACTATAATTTATATTATGTTAAATAATATTTTTAGAAATTAAAAAAACCATACTCTATTTCTAAAATATGGTTTAAATAGTTTTAAACGATTGTTTAAAGCCATTCACGGAAATAACGCATCATTTCCTCTTTTAATCCGTAATGCATTCTAATATAATCTCTCATATCTTCTGCTAATGTATGTTGCTCGTTTTGTAAGCGTCCATCTATTTGTTCTTTAAAATCGGCTTTATCGATATTTTTTAATTTTCTTTTACAACGATGCATTAATTTAGAAATAGCATCCTTTTCAATCATTATCTTATTTTGAAACTGTTCTAAAGGTATTGTTGCGCGTTTTCCAAATTCTCGTCCAGCTATTTCTTCTAATTTTTCTTCAAAAGTATCCATCTCGTTAAAATGGAAACGCAGTTCTCTTTTCCAAGTTTCTAAATTAAACTTCAAGTCGCTTAAATATTTTACCTTAACTTCCATACTGTTTTATTTTATATTATTCTTCTTTTTTTACTAATTCCTTTTGCACATTTGATGGTACTAACTCATACGATGAGAATATAGAACTAAATGTTGCTTTACCTTGTGTTAACGATCTTAAATCCGTTGAGTATCCATACAATTCTGCTGCAGGAACTAAACATTTCAATATCTGATAATTATCTTGATTTTCAAAACCTTGTATTAATGCACGACGTGACTGTAAATCGGTCATTACATTACCAACCATATCTTCTGGTACTTTAACAACAAGCTCGTTTGTAGGTTCTAATAACTTAGGATTTGCATTCAAGAACGCTTCTTTAAATGCATGTGCTCCAGCGATTTTAAACGATATATCGTTAGAATCTACAGAGTGCATTTTACCATCGTAAACCATAACACGTACGTCTCTAATAAACGATCCTGTTAGTGGTCCTTCTTCCATGACTTCTAAAACACCCTTCATTACAGATGGTAAATAACGTTGATCGATAACACCTCCAACTATACAGTTGTAGAATACCAATTTTCCGCCCCAAGGAAGTTCTATTTCCTCCTTACCTCTTAAATTAAATCCTTCTGGTTCTGCTATACCTTCAGACCATGGCTCTATTTTAAGGTGAACTTCACCAAATTGTCCAGAGCCACCAGATTGCTTTTTATGCTTGTAACTTGCACTAGATGAGCGTTGTATGGTTTCTCTATATTGAATTTTAGGTTTTTCGTATTTTGCTGTTACACCATAGATGTTTTTAAGCGTCCAATCTATTGTTGCCAAATGTAATTCACCTTGACATCCTAAAAGTTGCTCTTTGGTCTCTTTAGACATGTTTATAACTACTGTAGGGTCTTGAGAATGGATTTTCTTTAATGCATCGTTTAACTTTTCTTCATCTTTTTTGTCTACAGCGCTTACACGTTTAGTAATACGTGGTAATGGGAATTTAATTTCTTTAATAGAAATTGGTTCTTTTCCACTGAATAATGTATCGTTAGTTTGCGTGTACTTAAGTTTTAATGTTGCACCAATGTCACCTACTGTAAGCTTATCTACTGCTTCACGTTTCTTTCCATCCATGATAAAAAGCTGATTGATAATTTCAACTTCATCACATCTTGCATTGGTTAACTTATCGTTTACATTAACTTCTCCAGATTTAACTTTAAAGAATGTAATCTGACCTAAATTAGGTTGATGTAAGGTCTTAAAAACGAATAAAGACGTTGGAGCGTCTTTACTTGGTATAATATCATTACCTTCTTGACTTTGTTCTCCTTTAAGCTCTGAAGCTGCAGGAGCTACATTATCAATGAAGCCCATAAGACGTCCTGTTCCCATATCGTTAAGTGCAGATACGCAGAATACAGGAAACAATTCGTGGTTTAACATTCCTATTTTTATACCTTGACGCATCTCGTCTTCGTTAAGCGTACCTTTATCAAAAAATAATTCCATTAATTCTTCATCATTTTCAGCAGCTTTTTCAACTAATTCGTTATGTAGTGTATTAGCTATTTCTTTTTGGTCTTCAGGAATTTCTAATTTTTCTGGCTTCCCTCCTTCTGGACCAAACTTGTAGCACTTCATTTTAAGTACATCAATAATACATTGCGCACCATCTATTTCATAAGGATACTGGATTTTAATGGCATTATTTCCAACTAAAGATTTTATGCTGTTAAAGCTCTCTTCAAATTTTGCATCAGCATGATCTATTTGGTTGATCACAAATAGTGTTGGTCTGTTGTATTTATCAATATAGTTCCAAATTATTTCTGTTCCTACTTCTACACCATGCCTTGCGTTTATTACAGAAACTACCGTATCACCTACTCTAATAGACGAAATGATTTCACCAATAAAGTCGTCTAAACCTGGAGTATCAATAATATTAATTTTATAATTACGCCATTCGGTATGCAAAGGTGTAGCAAAAACAGAAGCACTTCTTTCGTGCTCTATTTCATGATAATCTGAAACCGTGTTCTTGTCTTCAATTGTTCCTCTTCGATTTAGTAAACCAGCTTCAAAAAGCATGGTTTCAGATAAAGTGGTTTTTCCACTATTATGAGCACCTACAAAAACCACGTTTTTGATGTGCTTATCGTCAAATATTTTCATATAATTGGGTTTAATTTTGAGTACTAAAACTACTCACATTCTAGCTTCGAAAAAATGATATTTGTTAGCTTTTAATTAGATAATTTATATAATACTTATAACTAAGTATCTATGCTTTAAAAATACGGAAAATTTTAGTTAAAAAACAAGTTCTTAAAGCCTAATTGCGACAAAATATTTTATGTTAAAAAAAACCTTATTATCTATTGGTTTTCTAAAGCTTCGTTTATTTTTGCATTTGCTAAAATTAAAAGCTTATGTTTTCGTTTATCAATATTTTTAGAATTGTTGCCTTTTTTGAAGGTGTATCGTTTATAGCATTATTGTTGTTTGCAACACCAATGAAGCATTTTTACGATGATCCTCAATATGTTAAAATACTTGGTATGCCTCATGAATTCTATTTATACTATATATAATCTTTGCTTTTATGCTTAGAAACGAAAACAAATGGTTTAAGGAACATTTTAAGTTTGTTATTATTGCTGCTATTTTACCTTTTGGTACATTTGTATTGGAACGCAAAATACCTAAACCTTATAATCATGGATAATATTAAACATTTATTATACAACTACTTATTAGAATTAGGTGTGTCTGAATCTGCTGCCATATATATAAATATGACTGCATTGTTACTCGCCTTATTCATCATACTATTTATTGTAGATTTTGTTATAAGACGCATTATAAGAGTTGTTTTTCAAGGATTGGCAACTCGTACACGTTCTAATTTTGATGATATTATGATCAAGAACAAAGTCCCAAGAAATATTGCACATATTATTCCTTTACTTGTTGCTTATGAGTTGGTTCCAACGGTGTTTTCAGATTTTCCGTTTTGGGAAAAAATGGTAGAAAAAACCTTGATGATCTTTGGTATTATTCTAACACTTTGGTTAGTAAGAAGTTTTCTAAATGCGCTTAAGGACTTTCTTAAAACCTTAAATGCATTTAAAGATAAACCAATAGATAGCTATATTCAGGTATTCATGATTTTTGCTTGGATAGTTGGTGTATTTTCTGCTTTTGCCATTATAACTGGGATTTCATTTTTACAGTTTGCAACGAGTCTTGGTGCGATTTCAGCAGTTCTTCTTTTAGTTTTCAAGGATACTATACTTGGTTTTGTTGCGAGTATTCAAGTCACCATTAACGACATGATACGTATTGGTGACTGGATAAGTTTTGAAAAATATGGTGCAGATGGTGATGTTATTGAAATAAATCTAGCTACGGTTAAGGTTCAGAATTGGGACAAAACCATAACTACTATTCCAACATATGCTCTAATTTCAGACTCGTTTAAGAACTGGAGAGGTATGATGGATTCTGGTGGAAGACGTATTAAACGATCTTTAAATATTAAGTTAGATAGCGTGAAGTATCTTACACAGAATGAGCTTGTTAAGCTTAGAAATATTGAGATTATATCAGACTATATTATTACGCGACAACAGCAAATAAACGATTATAATACAGATAATAATATTGATAAATCGGTTTTACTTAATGGTAGAAATCTTACCAATTTAGGTGTGTTTAGAAAATACATTGAAACCTACACCGAAAAACATTCTGCAATCAATAAAGATATGATGATAATGGCGAGACAACTCGCTCCAACTTCGCAAGGTATTCCTTTAGAAATCTATGCGTTTAGTAGTGATAAACGCTGGCAGAATTACGAATATATCATGTCTGATATTTTCGACCATATTATTGCAGCTGTAACTTATTTTGATCTAGAGATATTTGAATTACCTAACAATAGTAATTTTAAATCAAATTAAATTATACTAATTTCTCTACAATTAAAAGAAAATCAACTTTGGCAGTAGCTCCCATAAATTGAAAGGTTGGCTTAACATTTGGAATTACAGAAATAACTTCGCCTTTAACTAAGTTTAAATACTGCTCTAAATTTTGTTGCATTGTATCTCTTTGTACTTCTAACCGATGGACCTTATATTTCATTATTAATTATTTTAAATTAAAAATACTTAATGAGGCTTCTATTAACAATGATTATAGTCATACATAAGCTAAATATTTATTCGTGTGTTGATAACATGGTTAACAATAATTAGAGGTCCATAAATTTGACTTTTAAAGATTCTATATTTTAGATTACAAATCTTTACGCCATGACAAACAGAAGCCTCGACCTGAAGCGTATTCGTCCTGATCATTTAACGACAACTATTAATGCTGAGATGAGCAATGATGAACGTTTTCAGAACCTTACATTACGTCCTGTTATTAAGTTTCAGCATGAATTATTAATTGAAGCTTTTAAGAATTATGCTAAAAAACATAAGAATGTGTTTTACGACCTTTCTATAGAAAAACGAATCGATTACATAGAGAATG
>JABDPN010000153.1 GCA_013042715.1 Flavobacteriaceae bacterium
TATGTAAGAGTACCATTTAGAGGTTGGTTTGTAAAATCTTCACAAAAGAATATGGATTTTACACCTGCAACACCAGATATTATTGTTAAGAATGAACCTGATAGTAAAGCTAAAGGTGAAGACCCACAATTAAAAAGAGCTGTTGAAGAGTTATTAAAAGACTTATAATTTAACTGCGATTACTTAAAAATAAAAAATCCCAAACATAAATTGTTTGGGATTTTAAATAATATTTAAATTGTAAAAGTTTTTTAAAGTATTAGTATTATATATTAATATCTATAATACTCAGGTTTGTAAGGACCTTCCACTTTTACACCTATATATTCTGCTTGATCGCCTCTAAGTTCTGTTAATTCTACACCAATTTTCGATAGGTGTAATTTTGCTACTTTTTCATCTAGGTGTTTTGGCAACATATACACTTTGTTTTCGTAAGCATCTCTGTTGGTCCAAAGTTCTATTTGAGCAAGCGTTTGGTTTGTAAATGAGTTGCTCATTACAAAACTTGGATGTCCTGTTGCACAACCTAAATTTACTAAGCGACCTTCAGCAAGAATGATAATGTCTTTTCCATTAAGATTATATTTATCAACTTGTGGTTTAATAATAACTTTAGTATCGCCAAAGTTTTCGTTTAGCCAAGCCATATCTATTTCGTTATCGAAATGACCAATATTACAAACTATGGTTTTATCTTTCATAGCTTCAAAATGGCGACCTTGTACAATATCTTTATTTCCTGTAGTTGTAATTACAATATCTGCATTTCTTACAACTGTTTCAAGACGTTTAACTTCAAAACCATCCATAGCAGCTTGTAACGCACAAATTGGGTCAATTTCTGTAACAGTGACAATACTTCCAGCACCTCTAAAAGAAGCAGCAGTACCTTTTCCAACATCGCCATAACCGCAAACGACAACACGTTTTCCTGCTAGCATAATATCTGTAGCTCGACGAATTGCATCAACTGCAGATTCTTTACAACCATATTTATTATCGAATTTAGATTTTGTAACAGAATCATTTACATTTATTGCAGGCATTGGTAAAGTACCTTCTTTCATCCTGTCATATAATCGATGAACTCCTGTTGTAGTTTCTTCAGATAAACCATTAATTCCAGGAACTAACTCTGGATATTTATCTAAAACCATATTAGTTAAATCACCTCCATCATCAAGAATCATATTTAATGGTTTTCTGTCTTCACCAAAGAAAAGGGTTTGTTCTATACACCAATCAAATTCTTCTTCATTCATGCCTTTCCAAGCATAAACAGGTATTCCAGCATCAGCTATTGCAGCTGCAGCTTGATCTTGAGTGGAAAATATGTTACATGAACTCCAGGTTACTTCTGCACCTAGCGCTATTAATGTTTCAATTAAAACAGCAGTTTGAATCGTCATATGTAAACATCCTGCAATACGTGCACCTTTAAGTGGTTGAGAATCTTTATACTCTTCACGAAGACTCATAAGTCCAGGCATTTCAGCTTCAGCTAATTCAATTTCTTTTCTTCCCCAAGCAGCAAGAGACATGTCTTTTACTTTATATGGTACATACGGAATTGTTTTTGTGCTCATAATTGTATATTTGTACTTCAATTTTTTTTGTGGTTGCAAATATAACTATAACTTTTTATAATAATTAATGCCTCTTTATAAAACCATATCTCCAAATTCACAAACTATTGTTAAAATCTGGAAGATTACAGAATCTTATGAAGATTTGCTTTTACCTCTTGATCTTAAAAAAAATAGTTTAGAACGTGTGTTAGGAATGAAAAGTGAATTGCACCAACGAGGTTTTTTAAGTGTTAGACATTTGTTGAGAGATTCAGGTTATACAGACCAAGATTTGTATTACGATTTAAATGGCAAACCACACTTAAAAGATGGAAATCATATCTCTATAACACATTCTTTCACATTTTCAGCTATAATAATTAGCGATAAAGAAGTTGGAATTGATATTGAAATGCAACGTGATAAAATAGCGAAAATAGCAACTAAATTTATTGACTTTGAGTTTCAGTATCTTGAAAAAGATTCAGATTGCTATGTAAGGAGGTTAACTGTAATTTGGGGAATAAAAGAATCGTTATACAAACTGTTTGCGACTCCAGGAATGTTATTTAAAGATCATTTTTTAGTAATTCCATTTTTAATAGCTGATGG
>JABDPN010000166.1 GCA_013042715.1 Flavobacteriaceae bacterium
TAACCTACTGCGCCTCCTTCGGCGTGTGCAGATAACATGTAAGAATCATGAATTGGTTCTCTGTTTGTGTTGGAATGGCAGGCAATACATGCTGCAGCAGAACCATCCATACCATCAACACCATCGATTCCATCGACACCATCGATTCCATCTTCACCAGCGACATAAATTGGGTCGTCGCTTGTACAATTTGTAAATACTAAACCTAATGCTAAAACAAGCAAAGAGAGTACTAATTTAATTTTTTTCATGACTTATTGAATTTTGGATATTTTTATTAGATCACATTAAAATTATATGAATATCTCTAAGAAAAATATGACAAATGTCATATATGTCACTTTTTTAAATACTTATAAATCAGTTAGATAGTTTTAATTTTTAGTTAAATTAAAATGTAAGAAAAGTTATAAACGCTAAAAAGTGTAATATAGGTTACACTTTATTTCAAAAAAAAGAATATGAAGAGTGTAAAAAACTAAAAATAAGATTTAAATAAATATTATTCTTTTAGAATAACTAAAGTTGCTTTGTAGCCAGTTCTAATTAACCAATTGTTACTGGCAATTAATTTACCATTTTCGTCAACAACTTTTACTTCAGCTGTATTTGGACTAGATTCACCTTCGTTTAAAGCAACAAAATGTATAGTATTAAAACCTTCTTTTAAGTCAATATCTATTGAATAATAGCTTCCAGTTAAGGTTATATTTGGATGGACAATAGCATTATTAAGCATAAATTTAATGCGATCCCCATCTACATATTCATGGTCTCTAAATTTAATAATTACGGTTTTGAAAGTTGTTTTTAAATCACCTAAATAAAAATCTCTTTGATATTTAATCAAGTCTTTTCGGTCTTCACTAAATTTCTGTGTTATTTTCCATTCTTTATGTGATAGATTGCTCTTTTTAGAAATATCGACTCCAGAACTTTTGTTAAGTAGGTTACCTAAAGGTGTAAAATTAATTTTATGTTTCGCATTTTTATTGGTTAATCCTACAATTGGATTAATTTTAAATGTAAAGGCTTTTTCACCATTTAATAAACTGTCTGAAGGTTTAATACTAAAACCATCTGATGTTCTGTCTAATTGAGCAGTTACACTAAAAGTTATAAAAAATATACATATATATAAGTACAGTTTATGAAACGGCATAGTACGTTTTAAATTTGGCTATAAATATAGCTATTTAAGTATTTTTTAATCTATACTTTTAAAATTCTTTAACTCGTTTTTCATTTTATTTAACAAAAAGTATTCCATAGCTTTTTTGTGGATTGATATTTATTTATTTTTAACTCATTCATTCAGAATAAAAATATCTTTGAAAGACAATCTTAATTCTTTAGAAAAACAAATAAAAGGCGAGTTTTATACAGATACTTTAATGCAAGTATTGTATGCAACAGATGCTTCAGTTTATAGAGAACTGCCTTTAGCAGTTGCAATTCCAAAGAATACTGATGATATTAAAAAGTTAATCAATTTTGCAAATCAACATAATTTTTCTTTAATACCAAGAGCAGCTGGAACATCTTTAGCTGGGCAATGTGTTGGAAATGGCATTGTTGTAGATACATCTAAGTATTTTACAGAAATATTAGAATTGAATACTGAGGAAAAATGGGTTTGGGTTCAACCTGGAGTTGTAAGAGATGAACTTAATGCATTTTTAAAACCTCATGGTTTGTTTTTTGGACCAAATACTTCTACTGCAAATAGATGTAATATAGGAGGTATGGTTGGAAATAACTCTTGTGGTTCTTCATCTATAGTTTATGGTTCCACTCGAGATCATGTTTTAGAATTAAAAACCGTTTTAAGCGATGGAAGTGAAGTTTTATTCAAATCTCTAACTAAAGAACAATTTGAAGTAAAATGCCATTTAAAAACACTTGAAGGGAAAATTTACAAAACTCTTTTAAGTGAACTTTCTAATAAAGATATTCAAGACGAAATCTTTAAAAGGTATCCAAATAAAAATGTAACAAGACGCAATACAGGTTATGCAATTGATACATTATTGGATACTGTAGTATTTTCAGTTAATAGAAATAAAATCAATCTGTGTAAGTTGCTTGCAGGTTCTGAAGGTACATTGGCTTTTACAACAGAAGTTAAGCTAAGCCTAGTTCCACTACCAGAACCTTGTGAAGTTGTACTAGCTGGGCATTTCTGTAGTATTGAGGAAAGCCTTAAAGCTACCGTAATTGCAATGGAAGAAAGTCCTACTGCTTGTGAGTTAATGGATAAGACCATTTTAGATTGTACTAAAGATAATAGCACACAATTAAAAAATAGATTTTTTGTAGAAGGCGATCCTAAGGCAATCTTAACAATAGAATTTAAAGCTAATACTTTTAAAGAGGCATTAAATAAAGCTAATAATCTTGCAAGCAAATTTAAAAATCAAAATCTCGGATTTGCTTATCCAATTATTCAAGGCAAACAAACTAAAAGTGTTTGGGATTTAAGAGCTGCAGGATTAGGTTTATTATCGAATATTCCAGGAGATAAAAAAGCAGTTGCTTGTATTGAAGATACAGCAGTTGCTGTAAGAGATTTACCAGAATACATTGACGATTTCACTAAAATGATAAAATCTTATGGTCAAGAAGCAGTGTATTATGCTCATGCTGGAGCAGGCGAATTACATTTAAGACCAATTTTGGATTTAAAAAAGTCTGAAGATGTAAAACTATTTAGAGAGATAAGTGAAGCATCTGCTAAACTCGTTACAAAATATGGAGGCTCTTTAAGCGGAGAACATGGAGATGGTAGAGTGAGGTCAGAGTTTATTGCTATTAATCTAGGTGAAACTATTTATAATCTTTTTAAGCGCATTAAAACATCTTGGGACCCACAAAATATTTTTAATCCACAAATAATTGTAGATCAAGTTCCAATGGATGAGTGTTTACGATATGAAACAGATATCGATCCTCCAGAATTCGATACCATGTTCGACTTTTCTGAAACAGGAGGAATTCTAAGAACGGTTGAAAAATGCAATGGCTCTGGAGATTGTAGAAAACTAAATTTTGCTGGTGGAACGATGTGTCCAAGTTACAGAGCAACTTTAGACGAAAAAGATACAACAAGAGGTAGAGCTAATGTGTTAAGAGAATTCTTAACTCAAAATACCAAATCAAACCCTTTTAATCATCCGGAAATAGCACAAGCTATGGAATTGTGTATTTCATGTAAAGGCTGTAAAAGCGAGTGCCCATCTAACATTGATATGGCAACACTTAAAGCAGAGTTTCAATATCAATATAACAAGTCACACAAAATACCTTTAAGAACCAAGTTAGTTGCTCATAATGCACGATTAAATGCATTGGCAAGTAAATTTTCTGCAATTCATAATGTATTAATAAAGCAAAATTGGTTTAAGTCTCTATTAGGAATTGCAAAACAAAGAGCATTACCAAGTTTGGCTAATCAAACTTTTAGGCAATGGTTTAAAACGTATACGCAAGATAATTTAACAAAAGAAGTTTATCTGTTTTGTGATGAAAATACCAATTATTATGATGTTGAAATCGGTATAAAAACTGTAAAATTATTAAACGCTTTAGGTTATAAAGTAGTTTTATTAAAACATAGAGAAAGTGCTAGAACCTATTTGTCTAAAGGTTTTTTAGATGAGGCAAAACGTATTGCTGAAGAAAATGTAACATTATTTAAAGATTGTATTTCAGAAAAAACACCTTTAATAGGTCTGGAACCATCTACAATTCTAACCTTTAGAGACGAATATATAAATTTAGTAAATACAGAATTAAAAAATGCTGCTAAAGAACTAGCTTCTCATGTTTTTGTTTTTGATGAATTTTTATCTCAAGAAATTCAAAAAGGTAATATTGATAGTTCACTGTTTGAAGAAAAAAAGAAAAACATTTTGCTTCATGGACATTGTCATCAAAAAGCTTTGTCATCTACTCAATTTTCAAAGAAAATATTAAGTCTGCCCAAAAACTATAAAGTAGAAGAAATACCTTCTGGATGTTGTGGTATGGCTGGAGCTTTTGGTTATGAAAAAGAACATTATATCCTTAGTCAAAGAATTGGAAATATGGTTTTATTTCCTGCAATTAATAAGTCAGAAAACACTACAATTATTGCAACTTCAGGAACGAGTTGTAAACATCAAATAGAAGATGGAACACAGCGTAAAGCGATTCATCCAATAGAGATTTTATATGATGCCATAAAAAAATAAAAAAGCAAATTAAAAAGTGCTATTTTTGTAATTGCTACTTTTAATAATTAAATAAAAAACTAACAATGCTCAAAGAAGTCAAACACCATTATGGTTATCTTTTTGAAAACGAATTATTAGACGAAATATGTGAAATTGGTGTACTAAAAACTATTCCAGAAGGTGAAGTTTTAGTCGATATTGGTGACTATATTAAAACAATGCCTTTACTCTTAAGTGGTGCAGTTAAAGTTATGCGAGAAGATGATAATGGGAGTGACTTACTCTTATATTTCATTGAGCAAGGTGATACGTGTGCTATGACCATTACCTGTTGTATGGGACAGAAAAAAAGCGAAATTAGAGCTATTTCTGAGACAGAAACACAACTGCTAATGATTCCTGTTAAGAAAATGGCAGAATGGATGCACAAGTATACAAGTTGGCAAAATTTTATCCTTCAAAGCTATAATGAAAGAATGAAAGAACTTCTTGAAGCTATAGATACACTTGCATTTTTAAAAATGGATGAAAGAATCCTAAACTACCTTAGAGATAAAGCTATGGTTAATCACGATGATGTTATACATGCAACACATCAAGAAATTGCTCATGATTTACATACATCCAGAGTGGTTGTTTCTAGAATTCTAAAGAAATTAGAAACAGAAGGAAAAATAGAATTATTCAGAAATAACATTAAATTTAAAGACTTATAATTTTTAATTATCAGCTTAATAATCTAATAGTGTAACATTTGTTACATAATAGTGCTATTTAATCACTATTTTTAATCCATAACCAAAACAAATATTTATGGATTTTTTATTAGAACCTTGGCCTTGGTATGTTGGAGGCCCTTTAATAGCATTTGTCATGTTTTTACTTTTCTACTATGGCAAAAAATTTGGCATTTCTTCTAACCTCGAAACCATATGCGCATTAGGAGGTGCAGGTAAAATTCACGAACATTTTGATTTCGACTGGAAAAAAACGGGTTGGAATTTAATGTTTATTCTTGGAACTGTAATAGGAGGTTTTATAGCCTATAAATTTCTAACTCCATCAGAAGCTGTTGCTCTTAATCCACAAACAGTTCAAGATTTAGCAGCAATAGGATTTAATGATGCTGGCTCAAAATTTCTTCCAGACGAATTATTTAGTTTAGAAACAATGCTAACAGTAAAAGGTTTTCTGCTTCTTTTAGGAGCTGGAATTCTTGTAGGTTTTGGAGCACGATATGCAGGAGGCTGCACCTCTGGACATGCTATTACTGGATTAAGCAATCTGGAATTACCATCTTTAATAGCTGTAATTGGATTTTTTATTGGTGGATTATTAATGACTTGGGTACTCTTACCTCTAATTTTTTAAACGATATATATTATGAGACATATTAAATATTTATTAATAGGAATTCTTTTCGGTATCGTTTTGAGTAAAGCAGAAGTTATCTCTTGGTATCGAATTTTTGAGATGTTTAAGTTTCAATCTTTTCATATGTATGGAATAATTGGATCTGCAGTTGTAATAGGAGTGATTTTATTTAGGTTTATTAATAAGGGTATGCTAAAAGATTATTTAGGAAACAAAATACTTATTGAACCAAAGAAAAAAGGTTTTTATAGAACTATAATTGGAGGAACTATATTTGGATTAGGTTGGGGACTGATTGGTGCATGTCCTGGTCCAATGTTTATACTACTTGGTAGGGGAGCATTCCCAATTTTAGTTGCCATTTTTGGAGGACTTTTAGGTGTATTGTTTTATCATGCCATAAAGCACAAATTACCTCACTAAAAATGTTTTAAGAAATCATTTTAAAGTAACAATTGTTACATAGAAATTATTTCCAGATAATTAACTTTGAAAGATTACGCTTTTTTAGCAACTATCCAACTCAAATAACATATGAAATACGGCTTTATAATTGATAATCGTAAGTGTATTGGCTGTCATGCTTGTACAACTGCGTGTAAATCAGAGCATGACGTAGCTGTTGGTGTCAATAGAACTTACGTCAAACAAGTAGAAAAGGGAGAATTCCCAAATACTAGAAGAATTTTTTCCGTTATGAGATGTAACCACTGTACAGATGCTCCTTGTGTGGAGATTTGTCCAGTTGAAGCATTATATACACGAGAAGATGGTATTGTAGATTTTGATAATAATAGATGTATTGGTTGTAAGTCTTGTATGCAAGCTTGTCCATACGATGCATTATATATTGACCCAGAAAACAATACAGCAGCAAAATGTAATTACTGTGCACATCGCGTAGAAGTAGGTAGAGAACCTGCTTGTGTAAGTGTTTGTCCTGAGCATGCAATTATTGCTGGTGACATGCATAATCCAGATACTGAAATATCGCAACTTTTAGCACGTCAAGCAGTAAAAGTTAGAAAACCAGAAAAAGGAACAAATCCTAATCTGTTTTACATAGATGGAGATGAATCTTCTTTAAACCCAGAAGCTACTGCGAAATCTGGTCCAGGACTTTGGAACTCTCAAGCAAGAGGTGTTGGTCATTTTGCAAAAGCAGCAGAAAAAATGATGCATACAAATGATGATGTAGACTTATTACAAATGAGTATTGACAATTCGTTACAGGCAGCCTACCAAAAGAAAGAAACGGAAAATCCAAATTATATTGATGTATTAACAGGAAAAGCTAGACGTGTTTACGATACACCAGATAAAGGTATACTATGGGGCTGGGAAGTATCAGCTTATGTGTTTACTAAAGCAATTTCAGCTGGAGCTTTCTTAATTCCATTCTTAGCAATAGTATTAGGTTTTGAAGTATCAAATACAGCCAAGCTATGGTCTGCTGGAATCTCATTGGTTGGTTTAGCACTTACAGGATTATTCTTGGTGATGGATTTAGACAGACCAGATAGATTCTTAAATGTGTTATTACGTCCGCAATGGAGATCTTGGTTAGTTAAAGGTGGTTATACCATATCAATATTTGGATTGTTAGTAACCATTTGGGCAGCAAATACATGGTTAGATTTAGGAATTCCTGAAGTACCATTATTATGGGTGACAGCAATATTTGCAGTAATTTTAGCTATTTATACTGCATTCTTGTTTGCTCAAGCAAAAGGTCGTGACTTCTGGCAAAGTCCATCATTAGCTTTACATATGCTAGTTCATAGTGTTATGGCAGGTGCAGCAACTTTTGCGCTTGCTGCTTTAATATTTGGAAATGAAAATTGGATGTCAATTATTGGTATAACACTAATTGTTGCTCTGGCTGTTAATTTATTTACAATGTTAACTGAACTAACAATGACACATCCAAGTACAGCTGCTCATACAGTTGTTAAAATGATTACTAAAGGTAGATATAAAAATCTATTTTGGATTGGCGCTGTACTAATAGGAAATTTTATTCCTTTAGCTTTATTAGTGTTTGCATCTAGTGCAACTACGTTAACTGTTTCAGCAATTCTTGTTTTAATAGGAATTTATGCAACTGAGAAGATTTGGGTTGAAGCACCACAACGCATTCCTTTAGCTTAATTTAAAAGAAAAAATCATGGGATATAAAAAGCCTTCATTTATAGAGAATATTGCAGAAAAATTAGGAATAATTCCTAATTTGCACAAAGAAAATTATCAAGAATTTGAAAATGATATGCGTCATTTTTCAGATGAAGAAGTTGCTCAAATGTATGAGAACTTTCCACCGCCAGAAAAATGGGATAATTGGGTAGAATACAATCCAAAAGTTTGGCCTAAAAAAGATAAGAAAACCTATCAGATTGTACCAACCACTTGTTTTAATTGCGAAAGTGCTTGTGGTTTAACAGCATTTATAGATAAAGAAAGTGGTGAGGTTAAAAAGTTTGAAGGAAATCCACATCATCCTGGAAGTAGAGGACGAAATTGTGCCAAAGGGCCTGCTACAATTAATCAAATTACAGATCCAGATAGAATATTATTCCCATTAAAAAGAAAAGGAAAAAGAGGAGATGGAGAATGGGAGCGTACATCTTGGGATGAAGCTTTAGATACTATTGCTGCTCGAATTAGAAAGGCAATTAAAGAAGATCGTCATAACGAAATCGCTTACCACGTTGGAAGACCTGGAAAAGAGAAATTTATGAACTGGATTCTTCAGGGTTGGGGAATTGATGGACATAATTCACATACAAATATCTGTTCTTCAGGAGCGCGTTTTGGATATAATTTATGGTATGGTTACAACAGACCATCTCCAGATCATGCTAATGCCAAATTTATTTTACTGGTATCTGCACATTTAGAATCTGGTCACTACTTCAATCCGCATGCACAACGTATTATTGAAGGTAAAATGAAAGGTGCTAAATTAGCAACTATGGATCCTAGATTATCCAATACAGCATCTATGTCTGACTATTGGTTACCATCATATCCAGGAACTGAAGCTGCTGTGTTATTAGCAATGGCATCAATTATTCTTCAAGAAGGATTATACAATAGAGAATATCTTGAAAACTGGACAAATTGGAAACAGTATTTAAAAGCAAGACATGCTGATAAGGAAGTAACTTTCGAGAATTATATTGCTGGAATGATTGAGGAGTACAAAGAATTCACTCCTGAATTTGCAGAAAAAGAATCTGGTGTTAAGGCAGACATGATTGTTGAGATTGCTAGAGAAATTGGAATTGCAGGAGAACGTTTTGCATCACACAACTGGAGAGCTGCAGGAGCATCTAATCTTGGTGGTTGGTGTGTAGCCAGAGCACTTCACTTCTTAACTGTATTGACTGGAGCAGTTGGAGCAAAAGGTGGAACATCACCAAATTCTTGGAATAAGTTCAAGCCAACACAACCAAATCCTCCAGCACCTCAAAAGAAATGGAACGAATTACACTTCCCTAAAGAATATCCTTTAGCTTTCTTTGAAATGAGTCAATTATTACCACATTTCTTAAAAGAAGGACGTGGAAAAATGGATGTATATTTCTCAAGAGTATTCAATCCTGTTTGGACGTATCCAGATGGATTTACTTGGATGGAAATGTATGCAGATGAATCTAAATTCGGAATTCATGCAGCATTAACTCCAACATGGAACGAAACAGCATTTTATGCAGATTATGTGCTTCCAATGGGATTAGCATCAGAACGTCACGATTTAAATAGTTATGCAACACATGGTGGAACTTGGGTAGCTTTCCGTCAACCAGTTTTAAGAGAAGCTGCACGACGAAACGGAAAACCAGTTAACCTTACTTATGAAGCCAATCCAGGTGAAGTTTGGGAAGAAGATGAATTCTTTATCGAATTATCTTGGAGAATAGATCCAGATGGAAGTATGGGAATTCGTAAGCATTTTGAGTCGCCTTACAGACCAGGAGAAAAAATCACCATAGATGAGTATTACCAATATATATTCGAACGTGTAAGTGGCTTGCCACAAGCTGCTAAAGTAGATGGTTTTACTGGTGATTTTGCTGAACTAGAATACATGAAGAAATATGGAGCTTTTGCAATTGAAGAAGGCGAATCGTATAAAGTAAATGAAAAGGAACTAAATCCAGAGCAACTTAAAGGTTCTAATGTAGATCCTGAAACTGATGTCATTACCAAAGATGGAAAACCAATAGGTGTCATGGTCAATGGTAAAGCTTGTGTAGGTTTCCCAACACCATCACGTAAAAACGAATTCTATTCGCAAACTATGGTAGATTGGCAGTGGCCTGAATATGCAACTCCAACATATATTAAGAGTCATATTCACAATGAGGTATTAGATAAATCTAAGGGTGAATATGT
>JABDPN010000175.1 GCA_013042715.1 Flavobacteriaceae bacterium
TATTAGCAGCTCTCTTTTTGCTACCAGTTATTTTCTTGTTATTTTTATATCCTTCTACAAATAACTATAATGCTTTAGATATTGTAAAAGGTGATGTTAAAGAAATTTCAGATTTTAAAGCTAAAGATGGTTTTGTATATAAGCTCGAAAATCAGATTACAGTACTTGGATTTTTAGGTGAAAAACCAAATGAAAATGCTATAACTGCATTAAACCTTAAAGAAGTAATTTACGATAAATTTCAAGGTTTTAAAAAGTTTCAAGTTGTAATTGTCGTTCCATATGGAGCAGAAAAACATGTTGCATTACTTAAAAAAGAATTATACCAATATGATTTATTAAAATATTGGCATTTTGTTTATGGTGAAGCAAGCCAAATAAAAGACCTATTTAACAGTTTAAGAAGCGAAGTTACTTTAGACGAAACACTAGCTACAAGCAATGTTTTTATAATTGACAAAGAACGTAATCAAAGAGGAAGATTAGACAATAGAGAGGAAAAGGAAAAAGAAAAGAATATTCCAGTTTATGGCATGTTTTCTTATGATTGTATTGAGGTAGCAATTCTTAAAAACAAAATGGCAAAAGAAGATATGCGTGTTTTGTTTACAGAGTATAGACAAAAAAGAAAAGGTGATTTTAATTCTACTAAACGTAGAGCAGAAGATTTGAAAAGCAATGAACAAAGCTAATTATTCGTACATAGGTATTTCGTTTATCATTTTAGTTTTTGGTATCATTTTTATACCAAGAATAATTGATAGAGTTTCAAACCAAGATGTCGTAAGAGAAGATAGCAGGAGTAAGAAAGTAAGTACAACTATTTCAGATTCTGAAGAGTTAGCCTATTTAATTATTAATGGCGAACCAAAAAAAGTTGCACCTTTTAGTTTTACAAATCAAGATGGTAAAATAATATCAAATAAAGATTTTGAAGGTAAAGTCTATTTAGTTGAGTTTTTCTTTACAACCTGTCCAACTATTTGCCCAAGAATGAATAAGAATCTAGTGGATATCCAAAATAATTTTCCTAACAATGATGATTTTGGAATTGTCTCATTTACAATTAATCCTGAACAGGATACTAAAGAGGTTTTAAAAGCTTATGCAGAACAATATGGTGTTACAAATCCTAATTGGCATTTCTTAACAGGTGACAAATCTGCAATTTACGATTTAGCAAATATTGGATTTAATCTTTATGCAGAACAAGTAGAAGGTGCACCAGGTGGATTTGAACATTCTGGAAATTTCGCACTTATTGACAAAGAAGGTTATATTCGCTCTAGAACAGATAATTTTGGAAACCCTAAAATTTATTATAAAGGTATAATTAGTGAAGCTGAAAAATACGATGAAGATGGTGAGGAAGAAGAAATTAGCATTCTAAAAGAAGACATTTTAAAACTGCTTAACGAATAAGTCATGAACTTAGAAAATGAAAAAAAATATAATAAATGGGTTGCAGTATTATCAATACTAATACCGATTGTAGTTGCGGCACTATTTGGTGTTAAAATAGATGTAGAACTTCCAGTATTTTTACCACCAATTTATGCAACAACAAATGCACTTACAGCGTTTATACTTGTCTTAGCTTTTTTAGCAATTCGTAATAAAAATATTAAACTTCATAAGCTATTAACTACTTCTGCAATAATTCTATCTGCTCTATTTTTGGTTATGTATGTTGCTTATCACATGACAAGTGATTCTACAAAATTTGGTGGTGAAGGTATTATAAAGTATATATATTACTTTATTTTAATAACACATATTTTATTATCTATAGTGGTAATTCCGTTTGTATTAATTACTTATGTAAGAGCTATAACAGACAATATAGAACGACATAAAAAAATTGCAAAAATCACCTTTCCTTTATGGTTATATGTTGCAATATCTGGCGTATTGGTTTATATCATGATTTCACCATATTATGCATAGAACAAAAAAAAATATCGTCTTTATTCTAGTCTATTTTTTCTTTTTTCTAAAAACAAATGCGCAATGTGCAATGTGCAGAGCAGTATTGGAATCAGAAGAAGGTCAATCTGCAGCAGAAGGTATTAACAACGGTATAATTTATCTAATGATAATTCCTTACATTTTAATTGGAGGAGTTGGTTATTTTGTTTACAGAAAAATAAAGAACACTTAAAAATGTTTTAACAATATTTTAATTACAATTCATTGTAACAAAATGTAACTTGCATAGTCTAATACGTATAAATCAACTAACCTATGCTAAAGATTAGCAATTTACATAAGTCTTACCCAATTGGTGATTCCAGTTTACATGTATTAAAAGGTATAAACTTTGAAGTAGAACAAGGTGAAATGGTAGCTATAATGGGTTCTTCAGGCTCTGGAAAATCTACATTATTAAATATTATCGGAATATTAGACGAACACGATTCTGGTGAATATACATTAGACGGAGTAGAGATTAAAGATTTAACCGAGAAAAAAGCTGCAGTTTATAGAAATAAATTTTTAGGATTTATTTTCCAATCCTTTAACCTAATCAATTATAAAAATGCATTAGAAAATGTTGCATTACCACTATACTATCAGGGTTTAAAAAGAAAGCCTAGATTAGAGAAGGCAATGTTTCATTTAGAAAAAGTGGGATTAAAAGATTGGGCACATCACTTACCTAGTGAATTATCTGGTGGGCAAAACCAACGTGTGGCTATAGCAAGAGCATTAGCATCAGACCCAAAATTATTACTTGCAGATGAGCCAACTGGTGCACTGGATACAACTACATCATACGAAATTATGGAATTCCTTCAGAAATTAAATGACGAAGGTAAAACCATTCTAATAGTAACTCACGAAGAAGATATTGCAGCTATGTGTAAACGCGTTATTAGATTGCGTGACGGTATTATTATGGAAGATAATAAAGTAGAACAAGTTAGAGTAAAACAAGATGTTTGATTTTGGCCTTTGGCGTGAAATATTTCAGAGTATGAATAAAAATCGGACAAGATCAATTTTGTCTGGTTTTACAGTTGCATTCGCAATATTACTTTTTACAATTCTATTGGGTATAGCTAATGGTCTTGGGAATACATTTCAAGAAGGTTTTGCTGATGATGCTATTAATGCCATTTTTATTAATTCTGGAAGAACAACTAAAGCTTATGATGGTCTTCAAGCTGGTAGACGAATTCAATTTAAAAATGAAGATTTTGATTATATAAATGATGAGTTCAGAAATAAAATACAGTATAGTAGTGTAAGAATCTATAAAAATGTAAATGCTGCTTATAAAGGTGAAAAAAATAATTATTCAGTAAGAGCTGTTAATCCAGATCACCAGTTTTTAGAAAAATCTTTAATGAAAGAGGGTAGATATATCTCTCAACTAGATATTAAAAACAAAAGTAAAGTTATAGTTATTGGAAGGCTTGTAGAAGAAGATCTTTTCTTTAAACAATCTGCTCTTGGAGAATATATTAACTTAAGTGGAATTCAATATAAAGTAGTTGGTGTTTTTGAAGATAAGGGAAATGATAATGAAGAACGAATTATATACATGCCAGCTTCAACTGCACAATTACTCTATGGGAATAATGATTACATAGACCAGATGAATTTAGGATATAACCCTGATTTAAGTGTAGATCAAGCCATTGCTTTTAGTAATACGTTAACAAAACGATTAAAGGATCGTTTTTCTGTTGCTCCCACAGATCAAAGTGCAATAAGAGTTTTTAATATGGCTAGCCAAAACAAAGCTGTAACTCAATTTAATTTTGCATTAAAAATGATAATTTTTGTTATTGGATTAGGAACACTAATAGCTGGAATTGTAGGTATTAGTAATATCATGATTTTTATTGTTAAAGAGCGAACAAAAGAAATAGGAATTAGAAAAGCACTAGGAGCACCTCCAAAGAAAATTGTATCATTAATATTAATTGAATCCATTTTTATTACAACAATAGCTGGTTATATTGGATTGCTTTTAGGTGTAGGAATTCTAAAATGGGCAGGTCCAATTCTTGAAGACAATTTCATTAAAGATGCAGGTGTAAATACAAATATAGTTGTTACAGCTACTATAATATTAATATTAGCAGGGACTCTTGCAGGTTATTTGCCTGCTAAAAAAGCATCAAAAATTAAACCTATTGTAGCACTTAGAAACGATTAAGTATGTTTAGATTTTTATTTGATAAAGACACATGGCAGGAAGTACTTGATAGTATGAGTAAAAATAAACTCAGAACAGTCATTACAATGGTTGGTGTTTGGTGGGGAATTTTATTGCTTATTGGATTATTAGGTGCTGCACGAGGAATTGAGAATAGTTTTAACCGTCAATTTAGTGACTTCGCTACTAATAGTGTGTTTATTTGGGGACAAAGTACTAGTAAACCTTTTAAAGGTTATCAGGAAGGTAGACGCGTTAGATTAAAATTAGGTGATGCAAAACGTATTGAAGAGAATATTGAAGGTATAGAATTTGTAGTGCCAAGAAATCAGACTAATAGTTTTGTAGTAAGAAATATGTTATCTGGAAATTTTGGAGTTGCTGGAGATTATCCTTTATTAGATGTAGTCCAAAAGAAAAAACTCTTAAAAGGAGAAGGGCGTTTTATAAACCAAACAGACATCGATGAAAACAGAAAAGTTGCTGTTATCTCAGAAGATATATATAAACAATTATTTGAAAAAGATGAAAATCCTTTTGGAGAACTCATTAGAATTAATAATATAAATTTTAAAGTTATTGGCGTTTTTGAAGTCACACCCTTTGGTGGTCCTCAAACTGCAATACACATTCCTTTCACAACATTTCAGCAAATTTACAATCAAGGTGATAATATTGGTTGGATGATGATAACAGGTAAGCCAGAATTTGACATCAAACAAATGGAGGAAGATATTAAACTCTTATTACGAAATTTACATAAAATTCATCCTAAGGACAAAAGAGCATTTGGGAGTTTTAATTTAGGAGACATGTTTAAAGATATCGTAGGGTTTCTTAAAGGCATGCAATTTTTAACATGGTTTGTGGGTATCGCAACATTAATTGCTGGAGTTTTTGCAATTGGAAATATATTATTAATTACTGTTAAAGAGCGTACAAAAGAAATTGGGGTAAGAAGAGCCTTAGGCGCAACACCTTTTGAAATTAAAAGACAGATTGTTGTTGAGGCTGTATTTTTAACACTTATAGCAGGAGTTATTGGGATAATTAGTGGAGGTTGGATATTAATTTTAATAGATAACACATTAGGACAAGGGGATGATGCTACATTTGTTAATGCATCAGTATCTATTGCAGTAGTATTTATAGCATTGTTAATTCTAATAGCGTTAGGAACTATAATTGGACTAATTCCTGCATTTAAAGCAACAAGTATTAAACCAATAGAAGCATTAAGAGAAGAATAAAAAACCAATTAAAATAAAAATGAAAAGAACTGTAAAAATTATAATCGGAATAGTATTAATAGTACTTCTGCTAGTTGTATTAAAGTATTTTAAAGATGCGAATTCTAAAGAAGTTGTAGATTATACTACAGAAGTACCTTTTTACACTTCAATAGTAAAAAAAGCCGTAGCAACCGGAAAGTTGAATCCTGAAGAAGAGATTGAACTCAAACCTCAAATATCTGGAATCGTAGATAAAATAATGGTTGAGGAAGGAGATCTTGTAGAGAAAGGTGATCTAATTGCTAAGATTAGGGTTGTTCCTAATGAGCAAAGTCTAGCAAGTGCAAGCAGTAGAATAAAATCAGCAAGACTCTCTTATGATAATGCAAAAATTTTATTTGATAGAAATAAAGGATTATTTGAAAAAGGTGTTATATCTAAACAAGACTTTGAAAACAGCGAGCTATCTTTTAATCAATCCAAAGAAGCTTTAACGCAAGCTCAAAACGATTATCAAATTATAAAAAGAGGTTCATTATCTGGAGGTAGTAGCGCAAATACTAATATTGTCGCTCAAATCTCAGGAACAATCTTAGAAATCCCAATTCGTGAAGGAGATCAAGTGATTCAGAGTAACACCTTTAATGCAGGAACAACTATTGCAACGGTTGCCGATATGAGTAAAATGATATTTGAAGGTAAAGTCGATGAATCTGAAGTTGGCAAACTTAAAGAAGGAGAGGAAATTAAGGTTGTATTAGGCGCATTACAGGAAAAAGAATTTGGAGCTAAATTAACCTTTGTTGCACCTAAAGGGGTTGAAGAAAATGGAGCAGTACAATTTACAATTAAGGCAGATGTTACTGTAGAACAAGACACTAATATAAGAGCGGGTTACAGTGCAAATGCAGAAATTGAACTTGAAAGTAAAGATAGTTTGTTCTGTATTAAAGAATCCCTTTTACAATTCAATAGAATTACAGAAAAACCATTTGTAGAAGTCTTGAAAGATGATGGAAAGTTTAAAAAAGTAGATGTAGATTTAGGACTATCAGACGGAATTAATGTAGAGATTAAAGATGGTCTGAAAGAAGAAGATAAAATAAAGGTTTGGAATAAAGCTGCTGAAGAAGAAGAAAACGAAGAGGAGGAAGAGTAATATTAAGTTAAACTCATTGAAATGAAACAAATAATAACAATATTTTTAGCATTTTTAGTATCTATTTCTTTCGCCCAAGAAAAGAAAGTTTGGACTTTACTAGAATGTGTAAATCACGCTTTAGAAAATAATATTTCTGTAAAACAAGGTGAAAATAATATCTTATCTAATGAGCAAGATGTTATAGCCTCTAAAAGCCAGTTTTTACCTAGCGTAAGCGGAAATTTAGGTCATAGTTTATCAATAGGTACCAGAGAATTATTTCCTGGTCAATTTGTAGATAGAACAGATAATAGTACAAGTGTAACAATAGGAGCAAGTCATACCATTTTTAATGGTTTTAGATTAACAAATCTGTATAAGCAGTCACAATTAAATCTTGAGACTAATCAATTAGAACTTTCAAGAATTAAAGATGATATTTCTTTAAATGTTGCAAACGCTTATTTGAATGTTTTATTCAATATTGAAAATCTAGAAATAGCTCAAGCTCAATTCGATTTCACTAAGAAACAACTCAACCAAGTTAAAAACCTTGTAGAAGCTGGTGTTCAACCACAAGCTAATATTTTTGATGCAGAAGCTAACCTAAGTTCAGACGCTCAAAACTTAACTGTCGCAAAAAATAATTATGATTTAGCTATTTTAACGCTTACACAACTATTACAATTACCTTTAGAAGGTTTCGAGGTAGAGGTCGTAAACATTGATACACCATCTGCAGAATTAATGTACAATGATGCAAGACCAATTGTTAACAATGCATTAGAAAACCGATATGAAGTGAAAGTTGCTGAAAAAAATATTGAAAATGCAACATTAGGTATAGACATTTCAAAAAGTGGATTTTTGCCATCAGTTACCTTTAACTATGGTTTTGGTTCAAATGCCTTTTTCACAAATTTAACAGATACAGAGGATCCTTTTTTTGAGCAATTAAATAACCAAAAAGGTCATAGATTTAGTCTAAACGTTGGAATTCCTATTTTTTCTCAAAATAGAAATAAAACGAATGTTGCCAAAGCAAAAATTCAAACTGAAAACGCAAAACTAGGCTTAGCTCAAACTAAATTATCTGTAGAGGCAAATGTACAACGCGCTTTTACAGATGCCAAAGCAGCATTTAAAGCGTATCAAGCTGCAAAAGTAAATCTGGAAGCACAGAGATTTGCTTTTGATAATGCTCAAGAACGTTATAATATTGGCGCCTTGAATTCTTTTGATCTTGAGCAAATTCGTTTTAGATTCCTTAATGCACAATCGTCATTGGTTAATTCTAAATACGATTTTGTATTTAAGACAAAAGTTTTAGACTTTTACATGGGAAAAGAAATTAAATTCTAAGATTGGCTTATATTTTAAACATAGAAACAAGCACAACCAATTGTTCAGTCTCTCTTTCTAATAAAGGAGAGACTTTGGTTTTAAAAGAAGATTATAATTCTAATTACTCTCATGCAGAGCGATTGCATTTTTTCATAGATAATGCAATTAAAGAAGCAAAAATTTCTAAAAACGATTTACATGCTATTGCAGTAAGTAAAGGTCCTGGTTCTTACACAGGTTTAAGAATAGGTGTTTCTACAGCTAAAGGCTTGTGTTATGCCTTGAACATTCCTTTAATTTCTATATCTACTCTTAAAGCACTGGCATATCAAGTAAAAGCAGAAAGAGGTATTATTATTCCGATGCTCGATGCAAGACGTATGGAAGTCTATTCTGCTGTTTTTGATGCTAATCATGAGCAAATAAGATCAATTAAAGCAGAAGTATTGAATGAAGATTCGTTTAGTAAATATCTAGAGAGTAATAAGGTCTATTTTATTGGAAATGGTGTAGAGAAAACAAAAGCACTCATTAACAGTAAAAACGCTGTTTTTATTGAATATAAGCTACCTTCAGCAGAGAATATGAGTAATCTAGCTTATACAAAATACAAAAAAAGCGACATCGAAGATGTCGCCTATTTTGAACCTTTTTATTTAAAAGATTTTATTGCTTTAAAACCAAAGACTTAATTAACCTTTCTTTTGAATTTCTACTGCATGTGGATAAGGTATTTCTATACCAGCCTTATCTAATTCAATTTTAGTTTGTTCAGTAATATCAAAATAAACATCCCAATAATCTTCTGAATTACACCAAGGTCTAACAGCAAAATTCACAGAACTGTCTGCTAATTCTAGAACAGTTACACTAGGCGCTGGATTATCTAATGTTTTAGGATGAGATTTTACAATATTCATTAAAACATCTTTAGTTTGTTTGATATCAGAATCATATCCAACACCAAAAACTAAATCTACTCTTCTGGTGCCTAAAGAGGTGTAATTTACAATGTTACCATTAGATAATGCACCATTGGGTATAATAATTTCTTTGTTAGAAAGTCCAGTTAGCTTAGTTGTAAATATTTCAATTTCTCTTACTACACCAATTTCACCTTGGGCTTCTATTAAATCGCCAACTTTAAATGGCTTGAAGATCATAATTAAAGCTCCACCAGCAAAATTTGATAAAGAACCCTGTAACGCTAACCCTATTGCTAAACCAGCAGCACCAATTACAGCAGCAAAAGAAGTAGTTGCAACGCCTAATTTTGCAATTATTGAAACAAATAATAAGATTTTTAGTGTCCAACCTATAAGATTAGATAAAAACTTAATTAAAGTTTCTTCAAATCCTCGTTTATACATTAATTTTTTCGAACCTTTAACAATTAAGCTAATGATAAAAAGTCCAACTAAAAGTAGAACTAATGCATATAATACTTTGGGAGAATACTCAATAAGTAACTCTTTGAGCATATTTAAATACCTTTCGAAGTTTTCCATTTTATTATTTTTTAAACTTTAAGACTGTAAAACTGAAACATAATAGTATAAAAAAAAGAATTTTATAAAGTGTTAATATAATTGATAAGTTTTTTTAGATCGTTTTCTTTACTCAGTTTTATTTTATTAGACTTAATAAAGTCTAATATATCAGATTTGTTATCTGGGAATAATGCAGCAAACTTATTTTTGTTTTTAGGTAACTCAACTGCATTTGGATTGGATTCCAAATTTAAATAATACTTATCGTCAAGTCTTTTATATTGAGGAGGTCTATGTTCATCATAACCTGTTTTAGAAGGTTTTTCTTCCATAAAGATAATCTTGTGTTTCTTTAAGACTTTATTATCTCCTCTATTTATAACTTGAAAATACCCAAGTTTCATGCTGTTTTCACTGTCTAAATAATCAAAAAGCTGAAATGTAATTTTTGAATTAATAAAAGTTATACTGATATCTTTTCGGTATTTATTAAGTGCATAAACTTTATCGTTTTTACTTTGTACTTCCATTTCGCCACTAAATATATTGTACTTTATGTTAAATAATTTATCTGGCATAGTAGATACTACAGCAGGTAAAAAAGAATCCATAAGGTATTTAGAGCCCTCAACATCATAACTTGTATCTGAGTCTAAAGAGATAAAGTAATTCTCTCTAAAATATGTTTCATTGCCATCTGCAAATTGAACGTTTTGAGCTATGCTTAAACTGTAACAGAAAAAAAGAATAGAAGTTAATTTTAATAGTTTCATAATATTTTTTTTATTTCCTGTAAAAGTATCAAAAAATATATCAACTAAATTTAAAGATTTTATAATTTTTCAATTATAAGTATCTTGATTTTTTATTGGATTAATTCAATTGCTTTTTTAATTTCAGAAACTGGTAATTGACAGGTTTTATTAACACAAACGTATATAAAAGTCTTTCCATCAATAAACCTGTTTTTTAAAAGAGGTAGATTATTTTCTATTAAACTACCAACTATGAGCTTATTTGGTCTGTAGTATTGGTTTAGCTCTTTAACAAGACTTAATGCTTGTTCTCCAACAACAGCAACTTCAAAAAAGTTTAAAGTATAATTTAACATTAAATCCAACCAATTTGAAAAGCCGGAAGGATACTCTTGTATTTCTGGTTTGACGTTATGAAGCATTGTTGTAGCTATTTTTAAATAGCTTTTATTATCAAAATAATGGGATAACCTAAATAGGTTATTTGACATTATAGAGTTACTTGCAGGAATTACATTATCTCTATACTCAACTGTTCTTGCAATAAGCTCTGGGTCTTCATTAGATGTAAAATAAAACATCTCACTATGGTCGTCAAAAAAACGATCAAAAGCATAATTTGTCAAGTTTCTAGAGTGGTTTAACCATGTTTCGTTTAGTGTAACTTCATATAAGCCTAAGAATGCATCTATTGTAGTAGCATAATCTTCCAAATAACCATTTATGGAACTTTTACCTTCTTTGTAATTATGATATAAACCTCCATCAGATTTAAGTTGTCTGCCTATAATAAATTTTGCGTTTTTAAGGGCAGAATTTAAGAAGCGATCTTCATTAAAAACACGATAAGCATCAACATAGCCTTTTAGCATTAATGCGTTCCATGATGTTAAAGATTTGTTGTCTAGTCTTGGTTTATCTCTTTCATTTCGGATTTTGTATAGTACAGACTTCCAGTTTTTTACTTTAGTCTTTAAATCTGATAAAGAGATATTATGTTTATCAGAAAATTCTTCATCTGAAATTCTTTTAATTAACACGTAGTTGTCGTGTTCCCAAAAACCATATTCGTTAATATTATAATACTCTGAAAACAAATTGTAATCGTTCTTCAAAATAGTTTTTAATTCGGTTTCTTGCCAAACGTAAAAAGCACCTTCTTCTAAAATATTATCTTTGGTTTTGCTATCTGCATCTAGTGAAGAATAGAAAATACCATCTTCTGTTGTCAATTCTTCTTCAACAAAACTTAAAGTCTCGTATACAACATCTTTATAAACTGGATTTTTTGTTACCAGATAAGCTTCACTATATAAACTTACAAGTTGTGCATTATCGTAAAGCATTTTTTCAAAATGAGGAACATGCCATTTTATATCTACAGAGTATCTAGAGAAACCTCCACCAATTTGGTCGTAAATACCTCCATAGGCCATTTTTGTAAGTGTAAGGTTTACATAGTCTTTTAAAGATTCATTTTGGTTTTGATAGGCATATCTTAATAAAAACTGAAGGTTATTAGGCATCATAAATTTTGGTGCTCTATTTGTTCCTCCTTTATCGTAATCAAATTGTTCAGACCATTTAGTAATGGTTGCTTCAATAAATTCCTTATTAAAATGAATAGCTTCAGTATTTCGATTAACTAAATCAATAGATTTTATACCTTTTTCTAAATTTGATGCATATTCTTTAATTTTTTCTGGTGTTGCATTGTACACTTTTGTTATTTGATTTAAAGCGCTAATCCATTGTTCTTTTTTAAAATAGGTTCCTCCCCAAAATGGTCTTCCATCTGGAAGCGCAACAACATTTAATGGCCAACCACCTTGTCCTGTTAATATCTGTACAGCATTCATATATACTTGATCAATATCTGGACGTTCTTCTCGGTCTACTTTAATGTTTATAAAGTTATTATTCATTACTTGCGCAACCTCTTCCGCTTCAAAACTCTCATGTTCCATTACATGACACCAATGGCAAGCCGCATAACCAATACTTATAACAATTAATTTGTTGTGGTTTTTGGCTTCGGCTAAAGTATCACTGTTCCATGCTTTCCAATGTATTGGATTGTGAGCATGTTGAAGTAAATAAGGACTACTTTCATGTATTAATTGATTCGTATATTTTGGAGACATTAGAAAGTTTTTAAAATCAATGTTATTTGAGTTAAAAGTACAAAATAGAGAATAAAAAAGCGCTCTACTTTAGAGCGCTTAAATTATAAGAAGTATGTGTTTTAATTATTTTACTTCAAAAGTTAATTTTAGATTTACTCTAAATTCTACAACATCATCATCTTTTACAACTGCACTTTGATCTTGAACATAAACAGATTTAATATTTTTAACTGTTTTTGATGCTTCTTTTACTGCTTTTTTTGTTGCATCTTCCCAACTTTTTTCTGAATTAGAAAGCACTTCAATTACTTTTAATACTGCCATTTTTTAAGTTTTTAAGGTTAATACTATAAGTAAATATAAATAAAATATCAGCCATTTATAGCTTCAACATACTCAACTTTACCATGAAGCATTTGTTTTAACATATTTTCTATGCCATTTTTTAAAGTAAATGTAGAAGATGGACATCCACTACAAGCACCTTGTAAAATCACTTTTACAACTTTAGAATCTTTATCATAAGATTTAAACTGAATGTTACCACCATCACTAGCGACAGCAGGTTTTACATATTCTTCAAGTATGTTTATGATTTCTTTAGAAGTATCGTCGTAAGTTTCAAAAACCTCTTCTTGTAGCTGTTCGTTTTCTTCTTTTGTTGTAGTAGCTTGTGCCATTAGAACAGGATTACCTTCTTCAAGAAACTGCTTTATAAACTCACGTAAGTTAGTTGTAATATCATTCCATTCAGCAATATCAAACTTAGTAATAGAAATAAAATTAGCATCAAAAAACACAGCTTTTACAAAAGGAAAATGAAATAATTTTGTTGCAAGCGGAGAATCTTTAGCTTCTTCTATAGAATTATATTCATAGATGGTATTAACCAAGGCTTTATTGCATACAAACTTTAAAACCGCAGGATTTGGCGTGCTTTCCGCGTAGATACTTATAGGTGTTTTTCTGGAATTAGAATCACTAACTACAGTTTTACCAGAATTTAAATAGTTTTCAATTTGACTTGCGACTTCATTTTGAACATCCTCCCATTCTACAATATTAAATCTTTCAATTGCTATAAAGTTACCTGAGATATATATTTTCTTCACGAATGGAAGATGAAATAATTCCTGTGCTAAAGGAGAATCTGAAGCTTCATCAATGTTGTTAAACTCATAATTATTATAATTTACCAAAAATGAGTTAGCAACAAATTTAATAATTAAAGGGTTTGAAGTATTCTGAATATTTATTTTCATATTGTTCATAATATTTTTTTGCTAAAATAATAAAAGAAGTTAGTAGTTATATATATATTTGGCTGACATGTATAATAATATTTTTAAAACAAGTATAAGGTTTTTTATTTATGTCCTATTAAATATTACTCTTGTATACAGTCAGGATATTAACATGCAAAATGGGACAGTTAGCCAATGTTCAGGGACATTGTTCGATTCTGGAGGTGCTTTAGGTAATTATTCGAATAACGAAAATTTAGTACTAACTATTTGCTCACCAAATGCAGATGAAGCAGTAGTTTTAGATTTTACATCGTTTAGTACTCAAAATGCTGCGGATATCTTAACAATTTATGATGGAGACGATACTTCAGGAACAGTTATAGGAAATTTTTCAGGATCTACAAGTCCAGGATATATAGTTCCATCAAATGCAGCAGGTTGCTTGACATTAGAATGGAATAGTAATGGTGCAGTAGGATTTCCTGGTTGGGAGGCCACAATTAATTGCGCAACACCTTGTCAAACCATCACCGCAATAATAGATAGCACAAATCCACCGCAAGATGGTTCAGGAAATGTTACAGTTTCTTTAGGGGCATCAATAGATTTCTTTGGAGATGCTACGTTTTCTGACGATGGAACTGGTGCAACTTATAGTTGGAATTTTGGAGATACTAATACAGATAGCGGACAGGATGTTTCATACACTTATAGTTCAATAGGAACTTTTACAGTAACTTTAACCGTGACAGATACAAATCCTACAGGATGTTCAGGCTCAGTGTCAATTACTGTCAATGTACTTGGGCCATATATTAATGTTGATCCAGCAGGTGAGCCTACATCTACTTACACCATTGAGCAATTAGTTGAAGATGTCCTTATTAATAGTGCTTGTGCTGGAGTATCAAATATTAACTCATCAACAGGTTTAGATTTTGGAAATACAAATGGAATAGGTCATTTTGTAAGTAATGGTATAGCTTTTCCTTTTGCTGAAGGTATTATTTTAACAACTGGTAGAGCAGATGATGCTGAAGGACCGGAAACAGGGACTTTAAGTAGTGGAGGATGGCCTGGAGATTTAGATTTGGAAAATGCAATTACTGGATTAAATACTGGAGATACAAACGATGCTACTTTTATAGAATTTGATTTTATCCCTTTAGCAAATAGTATAAGTTTCAATTTTATTTTTGCTTCTGAAGAATATGGAACTTTTCAGTGTACTTATACAGATGCATTTGCATTTTTATTAACAGATACAACTACAGGAGTTACTACTAATTTGGCTGTTGTTCCAGGAACAACAGATGAGATTTCAGTTCTAAATGTAAGAGATAACCTTTACAATACATCATGTCCATCTGTAAATCCAGATTATTTTGACACTTATTACGGTACACCAAACGGTCAACCAGAAATAAATAGTCCAATAGATTTTAGAGGACATACAGTAAGTATGCAGGCATCTTCACCTGTTATTCCTAATACTACTTATAATATTAAATTAGTTATTGCAGATGATGGAGACACACTATACGATGCAGCTGTTTTTCTTGAAGCAGGAAGTTTTAATTTGGGAGGTGATTTAGGGGACGATATAACAATTGAATCTCAAACAGCACCATGTTATTTAGACTCAGTAACCTTGGATACTCAAATACCTACAGCAACACATACATGGTATCAAGATGGAAATGAAATATCTGGTGAGACAGGTTCAACTTTAACAGTAACAGAACCAGGGGAATATTCTACTGAAATATTTTTGAGTGAAAATTGTCAAGCAACGGACTCTATATTAATTGAATTTATTCCAAATCCTGAAATAAATATTGTGGAAAATCTATCTGTTTGTAACACAACAAGTTCAACATTTGATTTAACAATAAACGATTCTAATGTTTTAGGAACTCAATCTGCAACAGATTTTAATGTTTCATACTATCATACTTTAACAGATGCTGAAAATGGGGATAATCCAATAGACTCTTTACAAGCAGAATCATATATTGGAACAGATGGAGAAATTATATATGTACGTATTGAAGATAACTTATCACAAATATGCTATGATGTATCTTCATTTGAATTATCAATATTAAATTTACCAACCATTAATAATGTTCCAGATTTAGAACAATGTGATGATGCTAATAATGATGGTGTTGAAGCTTTCGAATTAGATAGTCAGACTTTAGGAATACTTGGGAGTCAAGATCCAGCAGATTTTGTAGTTACGTATTACTCTAATTATGCTGATGCAGATGCTGGCACAAATCAATTACCAAACTCATATACAAATACAGTTAATTCCGAACCAATTTACGTTAGAGTAGAAGGTGTTGCAGATGCTTCTTGTTATAACGTTTCAGTAAATCCATTATTTAATTTAATTCTTCATCCAAGAGCAGAAGCTTTTCAACCATCAGACTTAGAGGCATGTGATTATAACAATTCAGGAGATGAATCAGAACTATTTGACTTAACAATCCAAACCAATATAATTTTAGGAACACAAAGCCCATTATTATATGAATTAACCTATTATGAGTTACAATCAGATGCAGAACAAGGAATAAATCCAATCACTGGTTTATTTTCAAATACAAGTAATCCTCAGGTAATATACGCTAGAGTTACAGAGCTAGCTCAACCAACATGTTTTGGTCTAACAACATTTAGCCTAACTGTGCATTCCTTACCTAATTTGGTTTCACCGACGGTTTTAGCGGTTTGCGATGATGGGATTCCAGATGGATTAACATCTATAGATTTAAGCATCAAGAATTTGGAGATAAGTGGTGGTAATTCAAATTATTCACTTACGTACTATTTAACACAATTGGATGCTGATTTAGGTTTGAATCAATTAGCGATTCCATACACAAATATTA
>JABDPN010000178.1 GCA_013042715.1 Flavobacteriaceae bacterium
GAATATGCCAAAGCAAAAATTACCTCTACAATGAAAGAGGAAGCAAAAACCTATCAAAAACAAGGTAAAACAGTGTCTTATTTAGCAATAGATGAAACCGTTGTTGGCTATGTGGTTATTGGAGATAAGATAAAAGAAACTAGTGCCAAAGCTATTAAAGCACTTCAAGATAAGGGCATTGATGTGATAATGCTAACAGGTGATAATCACGATACCGCACAAGCAGTAGCATCAGAATTGAAACTGGCAGATTTTAAAGCCAGTATGCTGCCAGAGGACAAACTCAAAGAAGTAGAAAAATTACAAGAAAATGGAAAAGTAGTTGCTATGGCAGGTGATGGTATTAATGATGCACCTGCATTGGCTAAAAGTGATGTTGGTATTGCTATGGGAACAGGAACCGATGTAGCAATTGAAAGTGCAATGATTACTCTTGTGAAAGGCGATTTAAATGGCATTGTAAAAGCAAGGAATTTAAGCGATTCTGTAATGAAGAATATCAAACAAAACCTGTTTTTTGCACTTATCTATAACACATTAGGTGTACCTATTGCAGCAGGTGTGTTGTTCCCATTTTTCGGAATATTACTCTCGCCAATGATAGCGGCTTTAGCTATGAGTTTTAGCTCTGTTTCTGTTATTGGAAATGCGCTACGATTGAGAACAACTAACGTATAACTATAAATATAAAACTAATGAAAAATCCAATCCTATTAATTGTGCTAGTGCTTACAATCGTAAGTTGTAAAAATGAAAAATCAAGTTCAGAAGAGCAAAAACACAATCATAACAAGACAACTGAAAAAGTAGAAGAGCCAAAGAAAAAACCATTAAGTCCACATACCGAAACCATGGCAATGATAGGTGATGCCCATATTCATATTGATTATTCATCACCAGGAGTAAGGGATAGAATCATCTTTGGTGGTTTGGTTGGTTATGACCAAGTATGGCAAGCAGGAGCGCATATGGCGACTTGGTTAGAGACTAATAAAGATTTAGTTATAGATGGCAAAACCCTTCCTGCGGGGAAGTATGGATTTTTTACCATTCCTTCTAAAGATGATTGGACTGTAATGATTAATAAAAACTGGGAGCAACACGGTAAAGATGAGTATGACGAAAAAGATGATGTTATTCGATTTAAAATTACACCAACATTATCAAAGGAAATCACAGAACATTTAGTATATAAGGTCAACAAAATAGATGATGAAAGTGGAACTATTTCGATGGCTTGGGAAAAAGTTAAACTCGAGTTTCCTTTTGCAATTAAAAATTAGAAAATGGTAAATAGGCATACAGCTTTAAAAATTAGAAAAACCCACAGGTATTTGGGTCTCTTTTTAGGGATTCAATTCTTGTTTTGGACCATTAGTGGTTTATACTTCAGTTGGACGAATATTGATGAAATTCATGGAGACCAATTCAAAAACTTGGAGTATCAGCCCAAAGCGTTTAATAATTTAATTAGTCCTTCAAATCTTGGCACATCAGAAGGTGTTAATACTATTGAATTAAGAGATATTGGTAATACGCCTTACTATTGGGTGAACAAAAAACGATTGTATAACGCTATCGATGGAAGTCCAAAAAATAGTATTACGGAGGATGAAGCACTTTACATCGCCACAAACCATATGAAAAGTGGTTTAGAGGTAGAATCTGTTGAGCAGATTTCTGAAACTGGGAAACATCACGAGTATAGAGAAAAACTGCTACCTGCTTATGTTATATCCTACACAGCCGATGAGGCTTTAAAAGCATATGTTTCTGTAAAAGATGGAAAATTTCAAACCGTAAGACATCGTTCTTGGCGTTGGTTTGATTTTTTATGGATGACACACACCATGGATTATGAAGGAAGAGACAATTTCAATACTATTGTTTTAAGAGTATTTTCTCTGTTAGGATTGATTACAGTATTGAGCGGCTTTTTGTTGTGGTATACATCATCACCAACTATCAGAAAATTATTCAAAAGAAAACGAAAAATACAATAAAAATTAACCATTAAAAACCAAAGATTATGAATTCAAATGAACACACAAACAATGAAAAAGGAATGAGCAACTACACAAAATTCTTTTTAATGCTGGGAAGCTCATTCGTAGCAATGTACATCACAATGTATCTGAACACATATGAATTTGACCACGTTTGGTTTAGTTTAACCAGATTTTATATGGTTTGCCTAGGAATTGCAACTATGGCTCTGATTATGTTTTTCTTTATGAGAAATATGTATAAGAATAAAAAGAAAAATTTAGGAATTGTTATTGGTAGTGTCGTTCTTTTTCTTGGCGCCTTAGGGTTAGTTCGCGACCAAAAATCAACAGTTGGAGATGTATTATGGATGAAAGGAATGATACCGCATCATTCTATCGCTATTTTAACAAGTGAACGTGCAGATATTCAAGACCCAGAAGTAAAAAAATTAGCAGAGGACATTATAAAAGCTCAAAAGAAGGAAATAGAAGAAATGAAAGCAATGATAAAAAGATTAGAGAATGAAAAATAATAAAATAGTCATATATGCAGGCTTGCTCGTAGTAGGCGTGTTGTTGGGTTGGTTGCTATTTGGTGGCTCATCAGATGAGGAAGCTAACCATAATCACGATACTACTGAAGAAACCAATCAAATGTGGACCTGTTCTATGCATCCACAGATTATGCAACCTGAAGCTGGCGATTGTCCCATTTGTGGTATGGATTTGATTCCTGCTGAAAGTGGAAGTGACGGCTTGTTGGCAGATCAATTTAAACTAACAGAAAATGCGATGGCATTAGCCAATATTCAAACAACTGTTGTAGGCAAGGGAAATGTTGAAGGCAACACCATAAAGTTATCTGGTAAAATTGCTGAAAACGAAGAAGCCAATG
>JABDPN010000186.1 GCA_013042715.1 Flavobacteriaceae bacterium
TTCAGAAGCTATGGACGAGGTGTCTTTAAAAGTGTTTGAAACTCAAGAATTAATTGAAACGAGTAGAATGGCTCCAGATTTTAATCTACCTCCTTGTGTAACAGTAACAGTTGTTGCCGAACAAAATAGTAGAGAGGTTACAATAGATTTTGGTACTGAAGGGTGTATGATTAACGGAAATCTTTTTAAAGGAATTATTAATCTTTCTTGGAATAGAAACCCTCAAGCACAAGAAATATTAATTACTAAATCCTTCACTGACTTTTATTTTAATGCTAAAAATATCCAAGGTGGAAAAACCATACTTAAACAAAGACAAAACAATAATGGTAATCCACAATTTACAAAAACTTTAGATATTACTGTTGTTTGGCCAAATGGCGATACTGCAAACAGAACAGGAACAAAAATTAGAGAATGGATAGAAGGTCATGGTTCTGGTGTATGGAGTGATAACGTTTTTGAAATTTCAGGAAACTGGACGACAACTTTTGTAAATGGAAACACACATTCTTATACAGTTTTAACTCCATTAAGACGCGAAGTAATATGTTACTACTTTGTAAGTGGAACTATAGACGTAATTAGAACTAATTTCTCTGGTGTATTTGATTATGGAGATGGTGAATGTGATAATTTAGCAACGCTTACCTTTGCAAATGGAACGGTTGTAGATATTACACTGAATTAGAAAACATTAATAAAAATAAAAAAAAGCGACCTTATGGTCGCTTTTTTTAGTGTCTTAAAGGTTGATTTAAAATTAAATCAATGTATAAATTCACTTTATCTTTTAAATCTTTTCTATGCGATATAAAATCTAAGAAACCATGTTCTAATACAAATTCTGAAGTCTGGAAACCTTCTGGTAAATCTTTTCCTGTAGTATCTCTAACAACACGAGGTCCAGCAAATCCAATTAAAGCTCCAGGTTCTGCAATATTAATATCACCTAGCATAGCATAAGAAGCTGTTGTTCCTCCAGTAGTTGGATCTGTACATAATGATATGTAAGGAATTTTAGCTTCTGCTAATTGTGCGAGTTTTGAAGATGTTTTTGCTAATTGCATTAATGAAAAGGCAGCTTCCATCATACGTGCGCCACCAGATTTTGATATAATCATAAATGGAATTTTCTTTTTGAGTGAATAATCTGCAGCACGTGCAATTTTTTCACCTACAACACTTCCCATTGATCCTCCAATAAAACTAAAATCCATACATGCTACTACCAAATCTTTTCCTTTAGATTTTCCAACTGCAGTTCTTACAGCATCTGTAAGTTTTGTTTTTTCTTTTGCAGCTTTTAATCTGTCTGTGTATTTTTTATTATCAACAAACTTTAAAGGATCTTTTGATTCTAGTTTAGCATCTAGTTCTTTAAATTTATTATTATCAAAAAGAATTTGGAAATATTCATTACTACCAATTCTAACGTGATAATCATCTTCAGGACTTACAAAATAATTTTTTTCTAATTCCTCAGTATCTATTACTTTTCCTGTAGGAGATTTGTACCAAAGTCCTTTTGGTGTATCACGTTTAGCCTCAGTAGGCGTTTGTATACCTTTATTTTTACGTTTAAACCAAGCCATTTTGCTTATCTAATTTATTAGTTAGTTAGAATGCAAAACTACGAAAATTTATAATGTGTTTACATTATTTAAATCTTCGAAAGCTTGTTTTAGACGTTCTACAAATGAATTTTCTCCTTTACGTAACCATACTCTTGGATCGTAAAATTTCTTGTTTGGTGCATCATCTCCATCTGGATTACCTATTTGTGATTTTAGGTATTCAGATTTTTCATCCATATAATCTCTTACTCCAGACATAAATGCATATTGCATATCTGTATCGATATTCATTTTAATAACGCCATAGCTAATAGCTTCTCTAATTTCTTCTAAAGTAGAACCAGATCCACCATGGAATACAAAGTCTATATGGTTATGTTCTAAACCATATTTTTTTGAAATAAATTCTTGAGAATTCTTAAGAATTTTTGGAGTTAATTTAACATTACCTGGTTTGTATACACCATGAACATTGCCAAAAGCAGCTGCTATAGTAAATTGATTACTAACTTTACTTAATTCTTCGTAAGCATAAGCTACTTCTTCTGGTTGTGTATATAATTTTGATTCATCTACATCACTATTATCAACACCATCTTCTTCTCCTCCTGTTATACCAAGTTCTATTTCAAGTGTCATCCCCATTTTACTCATTCTGGCTAGATAATTCTTACAGATTTCAATGTTTTCTTCAATAGGTTCTTCAGATAAATCTATCATGTGAGAACTGTAAAGTGGTTTTCCAGTTTCTTTATAGTGTTGCTCACTTGCATCTAATAATCCATCAATCCAAGGTAATAGTTTTTTTGCACAATGGTCAGTGTGAAGAATTACAGGGACACCATAAGCTTCTGCCATTAAATGAATGTGTTTTGCACCAGCAATACATCCTGCAATAGCAGCTTTTTGACCATCGTTAGAAAGTCCTTTTCCTGCGTTAAAAACACCTCCACCATTAGAGAATTGAATTATTACAGGCGCATTTAAATCTCTTGCAGTTTCTAATACACCATTAATTGAACAAGATCCAATTACGTTTACTGCAGGAAGAGCAAATCCTTTTTCTTTTGCATATTTAAATATTTCTTGTACTTCTTTTCCTGTAGCAACTCCAGGTTTAATATTATGACTCATAATTGTTTGGTTTTTGTATTAAACATTTAAAGTTCAAAAATAATCAATATTTGCCTAATAATTATGCTTTTTATCAAGTAGTTAGTACTTTTAATAAGACTAAATCGATATAGTTTATAACTTTTACAATAAGTATTAGAAAGGATAATTTATACCTATGTTATAAACTGCATTTGCGAAATTGTAATTGTTGAACCAACGGTTTTGGTCTTTGTAGGATGGATCGTAAGTTTTAAAACCAATATCACCTCTTAATATAAAGAAACCAAAATCGTAACGTAACCCAAATCCAGAACCAATTGCCAAATCTTTTAAGGAATTAAATCCAGTGAATTTAGCACCTTCATCTTCTACATCGTCAA
>JABDPN010000189.1 GCA_013042715.1 Flavobacteriaceae bacterium
GCATACACATATAAAACAAATCTAAGCTTTCTTTCCATTCATCTATATTAAAAAGCATTCTATCTAAACAGAACAGATTTTTAAATTGGAATAAGGCAATTTTGTTGAGAAATTAAAAATATACTAAAAAATACATATTATGAAATTAGCAATAGTAACAGCATATCCTCCAAGTAAAGTAACATTAAATGAATATGCTTATCACTTAGTGAAGAACTTTAGACAAAAAGAAAGTATAACAGAAATTGTTTTGCTTACAGATAAAACTGAAGGAGTGAAAGATATAAATTTTGAAGGAGAAGGTTGTAAAATTAGCATAAACGAATGTTGGGAATTTAACAGCTATGCTAACATTTTAAATGTAACAAGAGCTATTAACCATACTCAACCAGATGCTGTATTATTTAATTTACAATTCATGAAGTTTGGAGATAAAAAAATTGCAGCAGCTTTAGGATTAATGTTGCCATTTGTATGCAAACTAAAGCGTATACCCAATATTGTGTTGTTACATAATATATTAGAAGAAGTAGATTTAGGTTCTGCAGGATTTACAACAAACAAAATCATGCAAAAAATCTATGGGTTTATTGGTTCAAGCTTAACAAAGTTAATCTTGCAAGCAGATACAGTTGCATTAACAATGCAAAAATATGTTGATGTTTTGGAAAAGAAATATAAAACAAAAAATGTAATTCAGATTCCTCATGGAACTTTTGATGTTACTAAAGAGCAACCTGAATACAATTTGCCTGAAGGACCATTACAAGTTATGACCTTTGGTAAATTTGGAACTTACAAAAAAGTTGAAGGAATGATTGAAGCTGTTGAGAAAGTGAGAAAATCAACTGGTTTAGATCTTGAAGTAGTTATAGCTGGAACAGATAACCCAAATGTACCAGGTTATTTAGCTAAAGTAAAGGAAGATTATGAACATGTACCACAAGTTCGTTTTACAGGCTATGTTGAAGAACATGAAGTGCCAACATTATTCAAGGAAAGTGCAGTGGTTGTATTCCCATACACATCAACTACAGGAAGTTCAGGTGTTTTGCACCAAGCAGGAAGTTATGGTAAAGCTGTAGTAATGCCAGATTTAGGAGACTTAGCTTTGTTAGTTAAGGATGAAGGTTACAAAGGTGAATTTTTTGAGCCTACATCTGTTGAAAGTTTAGCAAATGCAATTGAAGTAATTGTAACAAATAATGAATATAGAATTGAATTAGGCAAAACAAATTTTAAAGCAGCTACTGCTTTTCCAATGGAAAAAATCACAGATATGTACATTGCTAGCTTTAATAAATTAATTAGTAAAAAATCATCAAAAGTTGAAGCAGAATTACAATCTGCTAATGCTTAGAAATATATTTAAACGATTCCTTTTTTGATCTAATATCATTTATAAACCCAAATCTTTTTTGAGTATTGCGACGCCAAGGACGTCTACCTGCAACATCCACAGGTACTTCAGTAAAGTCGTATAAAGTCCAAGACATAAATTGTAAACTATTGTCTGCAATTATTTCTTGGGCATTTTTGTGATAGTTGGCTTGATCTTCTTCTGATGAGCCAAAGGGTTTCCAAAATCCATTATAAGAAGACATACCAAATTCTTGAAGCACTAATGGTTTGTTAGGAATTTCTTGTTTTAGAGTTTTAATAGATGCATCTAAGTTCTCCAAATCTTCATAATAATGAAAGGAAACAATATCCACTTTATCTTTTAATATTGAGGCACTTTGCGTGTTAGACCAGCCAATTGTTACTGGATGTTTACTATCTATAGATTTTACAAGATCTATCATCTTGTCCAACCAAGCAACAACGTTTTCTTTTCCTCTGGATTCAAAATCTAAATTCGGTTCATTTTTAATATCCCAGGCAATAATTGCGTTATGGTCTTTAAATGTGGAAACGATTTTTTCTGCATGACGTTGATTTAATGTCCAATTTAAAACTGAATAATCACCAAAGAAATCAAACAATGTCAATACAACTTTAAGATTGTTTTCTTCAGCAGTATCTAAAGTATGATTTAATTTTTCTAATTTTTTAGGATTCACTTCTGCTTTTCCAAAGTCATCATATTGCACAAAAATCCTAATAGAATTTAATCCAGCTTCTTTAATAATTTTAAAATCTTTAGAAATAGTATCTTTAGAAAACGAATTTCCAAACATATCCCAAGGTGTAGCTTGCGGATAGTAATTGATTCCTTTAATGTTTAAACTATCAGTTGCTACAGGTTTATTTATTGGTTTATAAATTTCAGTATCTTCCTTGACCAAATGTCGTATACGCCAAAAACCATCTTCCAACAAAAGGATAATTTTATAGGTAGATGTTTCAGTAGTTTCTAAAATTAGTTCCTGTGCTTTGAAAATCCGTTTATATTCAACTACATCTCTATCTGTAAGTACAGCTAATTGTCCATCTTTACTAAAAAACTCTAACGTAGGATTGTGGTTTAAGGTGGTAGATTCAATTATTATATTTTCTGCTTTATTATATTCAATAAAACTGTAAAGATTTTCTCTAGCACTATCTGTGTAATAATCTTTAATACCTGCAATTTTATTGGTTTTGTAGGCAACTTGCTTTACATACCAAGCATCTAAATAATCATTTTGAATGGCGTTTAAATTTTCCTTATCCATTGGTCTGCCTTCATTAGTTAAAGGTTGCCAATCCAGTTTAGGTAAATATTGTTCTACTTTTTTAATTTC
>JABDPN010000191.1 GCA_013042715.1 Flavobacteriaceae bacterium
GTATCTGAATGTACATGTGGTGAGGCTGATATTATAATTCTTTCGTCTGCCATTTTAATTTTTAGCGGTTTGAAGTTTTTTAACTATGTTTTTTCCAAATCTTATGTAGTCTAATAATGGTCTGTGAGAAGGACATACATAACTGCAGGATCCACATTCTATACATGTCATGATATCTTCTTCTGAAGCGCGTTCGTACATACCTTTTTCAGAAAGATTCATAAGTAAATGAGGTTCTAATCCCATTGGACATACAAATACGCAATTACTACAACGAATACAGTTTTTGGATTCTTTTCTGCTAGCTTCTTCTTCAGAAATAACAAGAATACCAGAGGTACCTTTGGTAACAGGAACATCTGTGTTTTTAATAGCTTTTCCCATCATTGGTCCACCATTAACAATCTTACGTGTACCTTCTGGAATACCACCAACTTCTGCAACAAGGTCTTTTATTGGAGTACCAATCTTGACCCAGAAATTTGCAGCATTTTCAATTTTTTTGCCTGTAACAGTAACCACACGTTCCATTAAAGGAATATTGTATTGTACTGCCTGATAAATTGCGAAAATCGTACCTACGTTATGAACAATTACACCAACATCCATCGGTAAGCCACCTTTTGGTACTTCACGTTTTAAAATGGCTTTTATAAGTTGTTTCTCGCTACCTTGTGGATACTTAACTTTTAAAGCAGCTACCTTTATGTTTTTATCATCTGCAGAAGCTTTTTTAAGAATTTGAATCGCATCTTTCTTATTGTTTTCTATACCAATAATTGCATTTTTTATATGTAGTGCATGCATTAATATTTGAATACCAACAATAATCTCTTCTGCTTTTTCTAGCATTAATCTGTGATCTGCAGTAAGATATGGTTCGCATTCTACACCATTAATTACTAAACAGTCTACTTTATTATCGTTTTTAAGGTCTAATTTAACATGCGAAGGAAACGTTGCACCACCAAGACCTACAATACCAGAATCTGATATATGCTGAAGTATGTCTTTTTGATCCATAGTGATTTCCTTTTTTAAAGGTAAATCTGGTTCTTCAAAGTTGGCTTCATCTTTTTGGTCTGTTCTAATAACAATACACTGTTTTTTGTAACCACTACTATCTATAATCATATCTAGTTTGGTTACAGTTCCTGAAACTGGAGTGTGAATGTTAGATGATACAAAACCACCAGATTTTGCAACAACTTGACCTTTTATAACTTTTTCTTTTCTTTCTACAACTATTTCTGATGGAATACCAATATGTTGTGCAATTGGCACATAAACGACTTTTGGTACAGGTAATCTTTTTATAGCTTTAGAAGACGTTATCTTATTTTCAGGAGGATGGATACCACCTTTTGGAAACGTTTTAAGCATCTTTACTAGGATTTTCAGGTTCTACTTCAGCTTTTGCTTTTACTTCAGGTTTAACCTCTTTTTTTGCCACAGGTTTTGTTTTTTCTTTAATAGCTGGTTTTTCTGTTTTTTTAGCAACAGGTTTATCTTCCTTAGGCTTTTTAACTTTTTTAGGAGGGAAGTTTGTTTCTATTATTGAATCTGTAGGACATACTTCTACACATTTTCTACATAATGTACATACTTCTGGATCGATATATGCTAGAGTGTCTGTCATAACTACTGCATCTTTAGGACAAATGTCTTCACATTTAGAACAACCAATACAAGCAACGGAACAAGCTTTTCTTGCAATGCCACCTTTATCTTCGTTTAAACAACCAACAAATATTTTAAGGTCGCGTTTGTTACGAGGACGCATTTCTATAATATCTCTTGGACATGCTTTAACACAAGCACCACAAGATGTACATTTATCCGTAATAATTACAGGAAGACCTGTAGTTTCGTCCATATACATAGCATCGAAATCACAAACGTCCACACAATCTCCATCACCTAAACATCCATATTGACAATCGGTTTCTCCACCATATACTAAAGATGAAATAGCACAAGAACGAGGTCCCTGATATATTGTGGTTTTTGGTCTTACATCGCAACCACCTTGGCAACGTAATACTGCAACTGTTGGGTCTTGTTCTTTAACTTCTTTACCTAATAGGCTTGCAACTTCTTTCATGACATCATTTCCTCCTACAGGACAGAATAGTTCTGAAATATCTTCTGAAGTTACTAGTCTTTCAGCAAAAGCTTTACAACCAGGAGAACCACAACCACCACAATTGGCAGCAGGAAGGATTTCGTCTACTTCTGCGATTAATGGATCTTCGTAAACATAAAACTTTTTGGAAACTACGTATAGAATGATAGCTGCTACTATGCCAATAGATGCAAGAAGTATAGCGCTATATAAAATTGATAACATCATTTTAAGTCATTTTTAAAATTGATACTTTAAATCTTTTCTTGAAAAAAGCATTCAAATAGTGAAGCGAAAAATAATAAGGAACTAAAATAGCTAGTGCCAATAAACCTGCTTGCCATTCGGTAAGGTAAAGTGATGCAATTAATAAAATAGATACCATTAAGATAAATGGTAAAACATAAGCCCAAAATACAGCTTTAAGTCCTAAATCTTTTTGAAGTACAACTTCAACGTTTTCATTTAGTTGAAGTGTTTTTGAAGTATTATCTACTTCAATTTCCTTGTCGTTAGACTCTGAAACACCACATGCAGATTTAGCTTTGCATCCTTCACAATTAATGTCACCTTTTAACGATATGGTTATCGTATCGTTAGAAATTTTTGAGACAATACCTTCATGCCTCAAAAAAGGCTCACTAATTTCTAGGCTATTATTTGAGTTAGATTTTTTCAAAAAAATGTAATTAGTGTTTTACAGTGTAAAATTATAATTATTTAACTGTTTAAAACATGACATTTGTTAGATTAAATCTACTCCAAAGAAACAGTAAGTTTTTATAATAAATCTAAGAGTTTGTTTACACCAACTGTTGCAGTTTCTGGAATTACAGTGAGGTAACTCTGACTTTGTAAAGCAGGATTGGGATCTATGTAATAAATTTTTGTATCATTTGTTACATAATGTATTAAGCTTGCCGCAGGATATACTTGCATTGAGGTTCCAATTATTACTAGAATATCTGCAGTTTCGCAAATTTTAATTGCATTTTCCAACATAGGAACAGCCTCTCCAAACCAAACAATATGTGGTCTTAATTGATGTCCATTTGGACATTTATCTCCTAGATTTAAGTCTTTTTTCCAGTCGATAATATAATTTGAGTTGTAGGTGCTTCTCACTTTAAACAATTCGCCATGCAGATGAAGTACGTTTGTACTTCCAGCACGTTCGTGTAAATCGTCAACATTCTGGGTTACAATAGTAACACTATAGTCGTCTTCTAAATTTGCAAGTGCATAGTGTGCATCATTTGGTTTTGCTGTTAACAACTGACTTCTACGTTGATTATAAAATTCTAAAACAAGTTCAGGATTTATAGAAAACCCTTCTGGTGTGGCTACTTTCATAACATCATGACCTTCCCATAAACCATCTTCTTCTCTAAAGGTTTTGAGTCCACTTTCCCTGCTCATTCCAGCTCCAGTAAGTACAACGATGTGTTTCATAATTGCAAATTACTATTTTATTTATATTTGGATATGATAGATTTGCAACTTTTAAAATATTTAGAGGGTTATCTTACAGAAAAAAGATTAAAACGGTTTAATGACGTCTTGTCTAAACGTACTAAACATTTTACTGTCGCAACAGAAGATATTTATCAATTGCATAATACAAGTGCAGTAATGCGTAGTTGCGATGTTTTTGGTATTCAGGAGCTAAGTATAATTGAAGAACAAAATGTAAAGCGTATAGACCGAGAAATTGCAATGGGAGCTCAAAAGTGGGTTGATCTCAATAGATTTAATACATCCAAAGAATGTATTCGATATATGCGAAAAAGAGGTTACCAGATTGTTGCAACAACTCCACATAAAAACGATTGTTTGTTACAAGAATTTGATATAACTAAGAAATCGTGTTTTTTCTTTGGTAGGGAAACAGAAGGTTTGTCTCAAGATGTTTTAGATGAAGCAGATTGTTATTTAAAAATTCCAATGGTAGGATTTACAGAGAGTTTGAATGTTTCGGTTTCTGCAGCAATTATTTTGGAGCATGTCACTAATAAATTAAGAGCTACTAATGTTAAATGGCAATTATCTGAGGACGTAAAAAATCAGAAAAAATTGGATTGGATTAAAAAGACCATTCATAGTTATGATGAGATCATTGAACGTTACAATCAAGAAAAAAACTGAGAATTACAGACGCTTTTTAGTGGAGCGATTTAATACACGATACTCTTCATAACACTCACTTATAGCATCAAGAATTTGTAAATCGTTTGCTGTTCTTAAGAAATCCTTGGAGTAGTTACATTCACTAATTAACATATCTAAGTCAACTTTATCTACTTGTAATAAAACCATGAGCATTTCGCGATCAAAACGAGAAGCAAGGAGGTTTCTAATTTCGTTGTCTTCTTTCATCTTTCGTAGTTTACGCATTTCTCTCGGTTTTTTTCCAAAGAGGTTATGTAAGAAATCTGCTGGATTAAAAATTGCTCCAAGAACTTTAGTAACTGTACTTGGTGTACTTGGACTTGATTCGTAACCTGTTGAAGGTAATCCAGAAATACTATATCTTATATTATTCTGAATAGGAACTTGCTTAATGTCAACTTCTAGATATCCTGTTAATCTTAATTCGGTTACAACAACTTCTTCCAGAGCAAGTGCAAGCTCAGTCATTTCAATTTTAGCAATAGAATTAAAGTTTATCCAGTCGTTTGTAACTCTAACTTTAAGAGATTTATAACCTAAATATGAAAGATGTAAAGTGTCGTTTGCTTGTGCTTTTATGGTAAATTCACCTTTACTATCTGTAGATGTACCAATAACTTGGTTAAGGTTAACAATATTGACGCTTTCTAAAGGATTTAATGTTCCTGCAATTACAATCTTTCCAGTAACATCTTGAGCAAAAGCAAAAGAAATGGATAAGAATAATATAAAAAGTAGGAGTTGTTTTTTCATTAAATCCTTTTTAAGACGTTGTAAAAATAACAAACTAAACCAAAATCACTTTAGTTAACTCTAATTTTGACTAAATATTAACACGAAAGTTTATTTTCGTCTATTACGCCTTGGTCTTGAAGATCCTGAGTCTGAACGTCTAGATGACCTTGAAGAATCTCCAGAACCTCTTCTGTCACTTCTGTTTCCATCATTTGAACCACCTCTTCGACTACTACTATTTACATTAAAATCTCCACTTCCAGAACGTCTATCACTTCTTCGTCTATCACTACGTCTTCTATCACCACCTCCAGAACGTCTGCGTCTATCACCACCACGTCCTCTGTTTCTGCTTCTACCTTTGTCTTCAGTTATTTCGACGTTTACATTTCTTCCATCGTAAGTCATTTCTTTAAAGACTTCAAAAACTTTTTCCTGTTCTTTAGTTTCAGTATTGAAAAACGAAAAACTATCTTTTACATCTACTTTAAACACATCGTCTTTTCCAAGTTCTAGAACTTCTTTTAAAAAATCTTTTAGTTTCATCCAATCGAAACCATCTTTCTTACCAACATTAATAAAATAACGTGTTGATTTCTCATCTGAAGTATCTCTAGCACTACTACTTTGTGCAGAAGCGTTTAAGTCCTTTGCCTTTAAATAATAGTCATGGAAACGCGTAAACTCAACAGAGAAAAACTTTTTAATGAGTTCATCTTTAGTGGTATCTTCAAATAATTCGTTAATATCATTTAAGTAAGGATCGATATCGTGATTTATTTCTGTGTCGTGAACTTTATTTGCAAGTGACATTAATTGAACCTGACAAATTTCCATTCCGCTAGGAATATCTTTTTGCTCAAATTGTTTTTTAATAATGCGTTCGATACTCTTTATTTTACGCATTTCACTTTTTGAGATAATAACCATAGAAACACCAGATTTACCTGCTCTTCCTGTTCTTCCAGAACGATGTGTATAGGTTTCAATTTCGTCTGGTAATTGATAGTTGATTACGTGAGTAATATCATCTACGTCAATTCCTCTTGCAGCAACATCAGTAGCTACAAGCATTTGTATTTGCTTGTTTCTAAAAGCTTTCATAACCAAATCACGTTGATTCTGGCTTAAATCACCATGAAGCGCTCCAGCATTATAACCATCATCAATAAGATGTTCAGCAACTTTTTGAGTATCACGTTTTGTTCTACAGAAAACTACTGAAAAGATATCTGGATTCGCATCTGCTAATCGTTTTAAAGCTAAATATCGATCTCTTGCATTAACCAAATAATATTCATGAGAGACATTTGTTGCACCTTGATTTTTTGTCCCAACTGTTATCTCAATTGGATTATGCATGAATTTTTTTGCAATTATCGAAACCTCTTTTGGCATTGTTGCAGAAAATAACCATGTGCTTTTATCTTTAGGAGAATGTGATAATATTTCAGTGATATCTTCATAAAAACCCATGTTAAGCATTTCGTCTGCTTCATCTAAAACCGAATATTCAATTTTAGAAATATCTACGAGACGTCTGCTAATCATATCTTTCATCCTACCTGGAGTTGCTACAATTATTTGCGCTCCTCTTTTTACTTGTTTAGCTTGGTCTGTTATACTTGCGCCACCATAAATTGCTGTAACATTTAAACCTTTGTAATATTTACCATAAAGTTTAAGTTCGTTAGTAATTTGTAGACAAAGTTCACGAGTAGGAGACAAGATTAAGCCTTGAGTTGTTCTACTATCTACGTTAATTTTTTGAAGCATAGGAAACCCAAACGCTGCAGTTTTACCTGTTCCTGTTTGTGCTAAAGCAACAAGATCACAATCTTCTTCTTGTAGTAAAATTGGAATGGCTTTGTCTTGTACTTCACTAGGTTTTTCAAAACCTAAGTCATTAATGGCTTGTAGGATATTATCCTCAAGTCCAAGTTCTTGGAATGTGTTCATTTTTTTTTAAGTATTCAATTGCGTTATGTAAGTGTTACATAAGAAGCGCATCGACATACTTAAACCTAAAACTTCTGGTAACACAACCTCACCCTGAGGAAAATTAAGCGCCAAAGGTAATGTTTTAATTTTAAATCGCTTGCTATTGAAAATTATATGAAAATATAATGATTGGAATTGTCAATATTGAAATTTACAAAATCAATAAAAATCATAATGTTAATAAAATTTTAGTTCGTAAATTGTAAATAATATAATTAATTAACTAAATCAATATGAAATATGAAAAAAACAGGTTACATATTATTAGCACTTTTTTCATTGTCATTTTTAACATCCTGTAATAATGATAATAAAAAAATGGATAACGTAGATGCACATTCTGGTGCTACAAAAAGAAGCTTGTCTAACAGTAAAGTTATGCAAAACAGTGATTGGTGGCCTAATCAGCTTAATTTAACACTTCTACGACAAAATTCTTTAAAATCAAATCCAATGGGAGAGGAGTTTGATTACATTACAGAATTTAAATCTTTAGATTATCAAGCTTTAAAATTGGATATACAAAAGGTTTTAACTGACTCACAAGATTGGTGGCCAGCAGATTACGGTCATTATGGAGGGCTTTTTATTAGAATGGCATGGCATAGTGCAGGAACATACAGAACAGGAGATGGACGAGGAGGTTCAAGATCAGGTCAACAGAGATTCGCTCCAATAAATAGTTGGCCAGATAATGCTAATTTGGATAAAGCAAGAAGGTTGTTATGGCCTATTAAACAAAAATATGGTAATAAAATCTCATGGGCAGACTTAATGATTCTAACAGGAAATGTTGCTCTTGAAGACATGGGATTTAAAACTTTTGGGTTTGCTGGAGGTCGTGAAGATGTTTACGAGCCAGAACTAGATGTTTACTGGGGCGCAGAACAAAAGTGGTTGGATGATAAGCGATATTCGGATAATAGAGACTTAGAAAATCCTTTAGCAGCAGTACAAATGGGATTAATATATGTAAATCCAGAAGGTCCAAATGGAAACCCAGACCCTGTTTTGGCAGCAAAGGACATTAGAGAAACCTTTGCAAGAATGGGAATGAATGATGAAGAGACAGTTGCTTTGATAGCAGGAGGTCATACATTAGGTAAAACACATGGAGCAGGTCCAGCATCTCATGTTGGAGTAGAGCCTGAAGCTGCAGATATTGAAGAGCAAGGTTTAGGTTGGAAAAGTTCATACAAAACTGGTAAAGGAGCAGACGCTATTACATCTGGATTAGAAGTAATTTGGACGCAGACACCAACACAATGGAGTCATTTGTTTTTCTTTAATCTTTTTGAACATGAGTGGGAACTAACAAAAAGCCCTGCTGGTGCTCATCAGTGGGAGGCAAAAGAACCAAAATCAATGGTTCCAGATGCTTTTGATAAGTATAAAAAACATCCACCTACTATGTTAACTACAGATTTATCATTGAGATTTGATCCTATTTACGAAAAAATTTCTAGAGACTTTTACGAGAACCCTGAAAAATTTAACGATGCGTTTGCTCGTGCATGGTTTAAATTGACTCATAGAGATATGGGGCCAAAATCTACATATATTGGACCTGAAGCACCAGTAGAAGATTTAATTTGGCAAGATCCAATTCCTGAAGCAAATCATGACTTAATAAGTAGTGGTGATGTTGAGACGTTAAAAGGAAAAATTTTAAATTCAGGGTTGTCAATTAGTGAATTGGTTTCAACTGCCTGGGCATCAGCCTCTACATATAGAGGTTCAGACAGAAGAGGTGGAGCAAATGGAGCTAGAATTAGATTAACACCTCAAAAAGATTGGGAAGTTAATAATCCCAAACAACTACAAAATGTATTAACTGCACTTGAAACTATTCAGGAGGATTTTAATTCAAAATCATCTTCAAAAAAAGTTTCATTAGCAGATTTAATTGTCATAGCTGGAAATGCTGGAGTTGAAAAAGCCGCAAAAAATGCAGGAATAAATATATCTGTTCTGTTTTCACCTGGTCGAATGGATGCAACACAAGAACAGACTGATGTTGAGTCTTTTCAAGTTCTTGAACCCATGGCAGATGGATTTAGAAATTATTTGAAAACTCAATATACTATTCCTACAGAGGAATTGCTTCTTGATAAAGCCCAATTATTAACATTAACACCACCAGAAATGACTGTTTTAGTAGGAGGTATGCGTGCTTTAAATGCTAATTATGATGGTTCAAAAAACGGTATATTTACTGATAAAACCGATATGTTAACTAACGATTTTTTCAAAAAGCTTTTAAGTATTAATACCCAATGGAAAGCAGTTGATGAAACCAAAGAAGTTTTTGAAGGTATTAATAGAAATAATGGTGAAGTAAAATATACTGCTACTCGAGCTGACTTGATTTTTGGTTCCAATTCAGAACTAAGAGCAATAGCTGAAGTCTATGGTGCAGACGGGAATAATGAAAAGTTTGTAAAAGATTTTGTTAGGGCATGGGAAAAAGTTATGAAATTAGATCGATTTGATTTAATCTATAATTAGATATAACACATTTTAATTGAAAATTAAAAACCAGCATTTAATATGCTGGTTTTTTTTGAAAGAAAGCAATCTAAATAATAAATAAAAATTTATCAATTTAAAAACTTCTTAGATTAATTTAATTATCTTCGACTGCTATTTTTCAATCTTAAAATATAACGAAATGTTTGGTCGATTAAAAGGATTTTCAAGAGCATTCTGGACTGCAAATATTGTAGAATTACTAGAGCGTGGTGCATATTATGGTGTATTTATTGTAATTACATTATATTTATCTAGAATACTAGGTTTTACAGATGTTGAAGCTGGATTGATTTCAGGTGTTTTTTCTGGAGGATTATTCTTATTACCAACATTTACTGGAGCTTTAGCAGATAAAATAGGATTCAAATATTCGTTATTAATAGCCTTTACACTTTTAAGTATTGGATATTTTGGATTAGCAGTTATTCCAACAATTTTAGAATCTGTAGGATTAGTAGATTACTCAAATGGAATTGAGTTTACAGGATTAAAAGAATCTGCTCAACAATGGGCAATTGTACCTATTATGTTAGTAATCATGATTGGTGGTTCTTTCATTAAATCTGTTATAACTGGAACTGTTGCAAAAGAAACCACAGAAGCTACAAGAGCACAAGGTTTTTCAATTTTCTATATGATGGTTAATATTGGAGCATTTTCTGGTAAAACCATAGTAAAACCTTTACGTATGGAAATGGGAGATATGGGATTGGTATATATTAATTACTTCTCAGCAGCTTTAACTTTCATAGCATTGTTAATGATTATTTTCTTTTATAAGAGTGCAAAACACGATGGAGAAGGAAAGACACTTAAAGAAATATGGACTGCTTTAGTAAAAGTATGTTCTAATGGAAGATTGGTTGCACTTATTGTTATTATTACTGGATTCTGGATGGTACAACACCAGTTGTATGCAACGATGCCAAAATATGTTTTACGTATGGCAGGAGAAGGTGCATCACCTTCATGGTATGCAAACGTTAATCCATTAGTAGTTGTGTTAACAGTTACGTTGGTGACTCGATTAATGGCAAGTAAAACGCCATTATTCTCAATGACAGTAGGGATGTTTATTATGCCACTTTCTGCACTGGCTATGGCTGCAGGAAACTTAATTGGAACCGAAGAAGTAAATCTTGGATTTATGACTATGCATCCTATTGCATTTATGATGGTTGTTGGTATTGGACTTCAAGCATTATGCGAGTCGTTTATATCACCAAGATTTTTGGAGTTTTTCTCTTTGCAAGCACCTAAAGGAGAAGAAGGAATGTACTTAGGGTTTAGTCATTTACATTCGTTTTTAGCTTCTATAATTGGTTTTGGATTATCTGGATGGTTACTATCAAAATATTGTCCAGACCCAAAATTATTTGACACACATGAAGCTTGGGCAAGTGCTGCTAGTAATGCACATTATATTTGGTATTTCTTTGCTTTAATTGCTTTGACTTCAGCAATATCATTAATAATTTATGGTAAAGTTATTAAAAGATTGGATGCTAAAAAAGTTAAATAAGTGCAGTAATGATTTTATATTTAGAAAAACATTTTTGGTATTTAGTTATACAAATGAAGTAATCTTTATAGAATTTAATTATGCCACATATTTTAAAAAATAATAACCTTGAAATTAATATAGATTTACCTGAAGAAAATTACAATTTTTCAAGATTTGATTGGACAGGTAAAATATCTAAAGTTTGTTTTAAAGGAATTTTAGTTTCAACTATAGAAAGAACCGATGATGTTAATGAGCATAATTTTGGAAAAGCATTTTATAACGAATTTGGTATCGATACAGCTTTGGGTTTTCAAGAAGCTCCAATAGGTGGATGGTTTCATAAAATTGGTGTAGGATTACTAAAAAAGAAATCTAAGAATTACAATTTTTTTGAAAAGTATGAGATTAAACCAGCTCATTTTGAGATAAATTCTGAATCTGACAAAATAAATATTAAATGTATTTCTGAATCAATTTCTGGTTACTCATATGTTTTGATAAAAACTATTTCTTTGCTAAAAGATGCTTTTAATGTTGAATATAGTTTGCAAAATACAGGAAGCAAAAATATTGTCACAGATGAATATATTCACAATTTCACTGCTATTGATAATGAATTAATAGGTTTAAATTATGTATTGAAGTTTCCATTTAATTTAAAACCGGAATTATTTAGTGCTGCTGTAAATAAAGAAGGTAAAGTTGAGGTAAAAGAAACAGAAATTAAATTTAAGTCTACACCAAAAGAACAATTCTTTTTTAGCAATCTTTCTGGTAACAATGAAGAAGCTGCTAAATGGGAATTAATCAATTTAAAATCTAAAATAGTAATGAGTGAGGAAGCTAGTTTTCGAACTAGCAAAATAAACCTTTGGGGTTGGCAGCATGTTATAAGTCCTGAATTGTTTTACTCAATAGAATTAAAACCAGGGCAAATCGAAAAATGGTCAAGAAAATATACTATTCATAGTTTAGAGAAATAGTATTTATTTTCTAAAAAGTATCAATTAATATTTTTAGTATTTATTTAAAAAGTCAATAAGTTGTTTTACAGCCTTACCACGATGACCAATTATGTTTTTCTCTTCTAATGAGATTTCGGCAAAAGTTTGGCTATAATCTATTGCTTTAAAAACTGGATCGTAACCAAATCCACCTTCACCTTTAGGTGACTTTGTGATTTTTCCTTTACATATTCCTGTGAAAGTATAACAGGTTCCGTTTAGTTGTAATGCAATTACAGTTTTAAATTGTGCAGTTCTATTATCTTTTTTTTCTAGCTCTTTAAGCAGCTTTATTGTATTATCTATTGCACTACGTTGTGGACCTGCAAAACGAGCAGAGTATACTCCTGGAGCACCATTTAAGGCTTCTACTTCAAGTCCCGTGTCATCTGCAAAACAATCGTAACCATAATTGGTTTTAATGTATTCAACTTTTTGGATGGCATTGCCTTCAATGGTATCTCGGGTTTCGGGAATATCTTCTGTGCAGTTAATGTCTTTTAAACTTAAGAGTTGTATGTTTTCAGGCATTATTGCTTGAACTTCTTTCAGTTTATTTCTATTGTTAGTTGCAAATACTATTTTCATGTGACTTTTATATTTTTCAAAAATAGATGTTTTATGAGTTTATCTAAAACATTTAATTGCAATTGATATTAACTTTTATATATCTTTATCTCATCTAACTAACAACTATGCCAAAATTTAACACACCTTTAGAGGCTTTTTTATATTGGGAAAAACATCATCCAGATAAAATTTTTCTCAAGCAGCCTATAAATACTAAAACTGTATCATTTTCTTTTCGAGAAGCAGGAGATCAAGCTAGAAAAATAGCCAAAAAAATATCAGAATTTAATTTTACAAAACTTTCTCATATTGCCTTGTTGTCCAAAAATTGTGCACATTGGATTCTTTCTGATATTGCTATTATGATGGCTGGACATGTATCGATACCAATTTACCCTACATTAAATGCTAAATCTATTAAGCAGATTTTAGAACACAGTGAATCTAAGGCATTAATAATTGGAAAACTTGATGATTTTGCTTCACAAAAAGCTGGAGTTCCAGATATTCCAAAAATAAGTATTGGCATGTATGGTGAAGATGAAGGAGAACTTTGGGAAGATATTGTTAAAAATAATGAACCACTTAAAAATATTACAGAACAAAATTTAGATGATTTAATAACAATAATCTATACTTCTGGTACTACTGGAAACCCAAAAGGTGTTATGCATACTGTTGGTAATTTTATGGAAAGTACCACTACTTTAATTAAACTGTTTGCGCTTCCACAACATTTAAGATTATTTTCTTATTTACCACTAGCGCATGTTGCAGAACGCTTAATTGCTAATTCTGGAACCATTTTAGGAGCAACAACTTCCTTTACAGAGTCACTAGATACATTTGCTAAAGATTTAGAAAAAACACAACCTCATATTTTCTTTGCAGTTCCTAGGATTTGGACAAAATTTCAAGACAAAATTCTTGAAAACTTACCACAGAAGAAGCTTAGTATTATTTTAAAAATTCCTGTTTTAAATCGCATTTTTAAAAATAAGCTTAAGTATAAGTTAGGTTTAAAAGAAGCCATTTTTATATGTTCTGCAGCTGCACCAATTGCCTCTAGCCTCATAAAATGGTATAAAAAACTTGGTATAACTATTCAGCAAGGTTATGGTATGACAGAAGATTGTTGTGTATCGCATTTCAACCTACCAAATGCTAGTAAAATTGGAACTGTTGGAAAAGCTCTGTTTAATGTAGATGCTAAGCTTTCTCCAGAAGGTGAGATTTGCGTAAAAAATCCTTGTTTGATGAAAGGTTATTTCAAATCTCCAGAAATGACTGCTGCTGTTTTTGACGACGAAGGTTACTTAAAAACTGGAGATATTGGAGAGTATGATCATGATGGATTTTTAACCATTACAGGACGTGTAAAAGACCAGTTTAAAACAGATAAAGGCAAGTATATTTCTCCAGGGCCATTGGAGTTAGAAATGGAAAAAAACACTAACATAGAACAAATTTGTATAGTTGGAACTGGAATTCCACAACCATTAGCACTTGTAACTTTATCTGAACTTGGTAAATCAAAATCCAAAGAAGAATTGGTAGATAGTCTTTATAAAGCACTTACACGTGTTAACCCATTATTTGAGAAACACGAGCATATAGATAAAGTTGTTGTTATGAAAGAAGACTGGAATGTCGCTAATGGATTAACAACACCTACATTAAAAGTAAAACGTATTCAAATTGAAAAAATCCATAAACAGTTTTATCAAGAATGGTTTGCAAAAAATGATAAAGTGATTTTCGAATAATTAAGTTTTTATTATGATAATTATCATCTGAAAATTAAAAAAACTATGCTAACTTTGAGAGTAGTATAACTGAAATGTTAATTTAAATTGTAACACTATGACAATAAATTTTCAATATGTGCGCATGGCTAAAAGTGAGGCTATGAATGAGTTTGCAAAAGAAAGACTTGATAAACTTGCTAAGAAGTACGATTGGATTATTAATGCACAAGTACACTTTAAAGCAGAACATGATTCTAAAAAACAAAATGGTCGTGTTTGCAAAATGGAGTTAAGTGTTCCTGGTCCAAGAATTTTTGCCGAATCTTATGAAGATACTTTTGAAAAAGCCATTAAAAACACCATACAAGATTTAGATAAACAACTAAGGAAACGAAAGAAAACGTTTCAAACACACTGATTAATTTTCACATATAATTTTGAAGCCGACTTTTATCGGCTTTTTTTATTATCTATGATGGTAAGGTTCTTTTCTTAAAATGGTAAACCCTCTGTATAATTGCTCAATAAAGAACAAACGTACAATTTGATGTGAAAAGGTCATTTTGGATAATGCAATTTTACCTTGTGCTTTTGCATACAAATCATTAGAAAAACCATAAGGTCCTCCAATAACAAAAACCAATTGTTTTAGTCCAGAATTCATTTGTTTTTGTAAGTAACCAGAAAAAGCTACAGAATCCATTTGCTTTCCATTTTCGTCCAGAAGTACTAAGGCGTCAGAGGAGCTTACTTTACTTAAAATTAGGTCGCCTTCTTTTTGTTTTTGTTGTGCTTCAGATAGGTTTTTAGCATTCTTAATATCTGGAATAATTTCAAAAGAAAATTTTATATAAAACTTTAAGCGTTTTTGATAGTCGTCAATTAATTGGATTAATTGCTTGTTGTCTGTTTTCCCTATAGCTAGAAGTTTTATGGTCATATGTATAAATAGACTTTTTAAAGATGTTAAAAACTCGTAATTCTGAAAACCAAATATCGTAAATCAATTTCTTATTTTAGCATCAAAGTAAATCAAATGATTAGTCCAGATAAATTTCAAGAAGAATTAGATATAATAATTGCTAATGCCATTCGTGAAGATGTTGGGGATGGAGACCATAGTTCAATAGCGTGTATTCCGTCTTCCGCAACAGGAAAAGCTAAACTTTTAGTAAAAGAAGATGGTATTATTGCTGGTGTCGAATTTGCTAAACAGGTATTTAATTATGTAGATACTAATTTAAAAATTGAAACACTAATAGAAGATGGTAAAGCAGTAAAATATGGTGACATTGTGTTTTATGTTGAAGGTGCTTCGCAATCTATTTTAAAAGCAGAACGTTTGGTACTTAATGCCATGCAGCGTATGAGTGCTATTG
>JABDPN010000201.1 GCA_013042715.1 Flavobacteriaceae bacterium
GCTATAATATGATTTGTATGTGTTATACATTTTTACTTCTTCTTTTTCAGCGTTAACAAGTTCTTGAACATCTTTAGAGTGGTTATACTTTTTTAAAAATGACGAAAATCGTTCTTGCATTGGATGATAATAGTTGTCTAACCAACAGTGTTCTGGTAATACAAAATATAAAACAGATGAAAAGCCATTTGTTTTTAGCTGATTTACTTTATTCGTGATTGTATCAATTTCAGGATATGCGTTATTCCAATAATCTTCAATTACTTTAGGACGAGAATTGGTTATCCATGAAATTTCAGTAACTGCTAAATATCCATCTTTTTTTAAGAATTTAGACCAAGCTTTAATTCCTTTTTCAAAACCAATAATATAAATAGCACCTTCAGACCAAATGAGATCGAAATTGCTATGTTGAAAATCAAGATTTTCCATGGATTGTCTGACACAATTGATTTGATTATCAAAACCATATGCTTTTGCATTAAGTTTTAGTTTATCTAAAAATTCAGGAAATAAATCTATTGCTGTAATGATGCCCTTTGTGTTTTTAGCTAGAACTAAAGTTTGCGCTCCAGTTCCACAACCAATATCTGCAATGGTGAGATTATTTTCTAGGTTCAATTGTGTTAATTTTAGTGCTTTTAATGTTGTTTCAGCACTACCTGGACCTTGCCTTTTTGCATCTTTATGAAAATTTACAAGAAGTTCTAAATTGTCCATTTAAGTTTGTTTAGAATTGATTTTTTAAACAATTCAATTTACAAAAAAAGGGACAAGTAAATACTTATCCCTTTATTCTAATTTCTAATTTTTGGTTATTCAGTAGGAACTGGGAAACCTCTATCGCGCATTAATGCTTCAATTTTCGCATCACGTCCTCTAAATAATCTATAAGCTTCTGCTGGATCCATAGAATTACGAGGTGCAAATAAATATTTAACTAGCTTATCTGCCATTTCTTCATCGTAAAAACCACCTGGAGCTTTTGCAAATGCTTCAGATGCATCAGAAGTTAAAACATCTGCCCACATATAACCGTAATATGCTGTTGCATAGCCTTCGCCAGAGAAAACATGTCCAAAATGTGGTGTTCTATGACGCATAGGTAATTCTTTTGGCATTTTTAATTCAGCCAGCGTTTCACGTTCAAACGTATCCACATCAATATTTGCAGGATCTGCTAAATGTAATTTCATATCCATAATTGCAGATGCTAGATATTCAGTAGTTGTAAATCCTTGATTAAATGTCGCTGCATTTTTAATTTTCTCTACTAATTCTTCTGGCATTGGTTCTGCTGTTTTATTATGAACTAAAAACTGACTTATTACTTCGTCCGTAGATAACCAACGTTCTAATAATTGCGATTGGAATTCTGTATAATCCCTAACACCTCCATTTAAGGTTGGATATTTTACATTAGAAGAGAAGAAATGTAACGCATGTCCAAACTCATGGAAAAATGTTGTTGCATCATCCCAAGACACTAATAAAGCTTCTCCAGGAGCAGGTTTTACAAAGTTTGAATTATTTGAAGCTAATACATTTTTAGGACCATCAAAAGTAGAATGACTTCTATATGTTGTTGCCCAAGCTCCAGAACGTTTTCCTTCTCTAGCATAAGGATCTAAATACCAAAGACCAATATTTTTACCAGAATCTTTATCTGTTACTTCCCAAACTTTTACATCTTCATGAAAAACTGGAACAGAACCATCTGGAACTGGAGTAAATTTGTAATTAAATAAACGCCCAGCTACATAGAACATGGCATCTGTAAGTTTATCTAACTGAAGGTATTGTTTTACTTCATCTGAGTCTAAATCGTATTTCGCTTTTCTAACTTTTTCTGCATAGAAACGATAATCCCATGGTTCAATAGTAATGTTGTCTCCATTTTTATCTGCAATAGCTTGCATATCGGCAACTTCTTCAGCAACTCTTGCAATTGCTGCTGGCCAAACAGCTTCCATAAGATTCATTGCATTTTTAGGATTTTTTGCCATTCTATCCTGTAAACGCCAATCAGCATAATTCTTATAGCCTAATAGTTCTACACGCTCACGACGTAATTTTAGAATTTCTGCTATAATCTTGTTATTATCATATTTGTCTCCATTATCACCTCTAGAGTAGTAATTGTTCCAGACTTGTTTGCGTAATTCGCGTTCTGTAGAGTAGGTTAGGAAAGGGTCCATTGAAGAACGTGTATTTACAATAGCATATTTACCTTCTTGTCCTTTATCTTTTGCAATTTGAGCAGCAGATTTTTTAAATCCTTCTGATAATCCTCCTAATTGATCTTCTGTTAAATACGATACATAGTTCTCTTCATCATTTAGAACATTATTCGAAAACTTGGTATACAGACTTGAGAGTTCTTTGTTAATTGCTGCATAGCGTTCTTTTTTTGCAGCATCAAGATTTGCTCCATTCATTTCGAAGCTTTTGTATGTAAGGTTTAAAACACGTTGTTGATCTGCTTCTAGAGGATGTACTTGTGTTTCGTCATACAATGCTTTTATACGCATGAATAATTTTTCATTTTGTGTGATTTTAGAACGAAATTCTGAGAATAGAGGAGCAAGTTCAGATTGCACATCTCTAAATTCTGGTGTCGATTTGTTACTACTTAAAATCCCATAATAAGAAAATGCTCTGTCTAATTCTGCTCCAGCTCGTTCCATTGCTTCGATAGTGTTCTCGAAAGTAGGAGTTTCAGAGTTTTCTGCAATGGCTTCAATTTCTTCTAATTGCATTTCCATACCTTTTAACATGGCTGGTTTTACATCTTCAACTTTCATTTTATCAAAAGCTGGAACACCTCCATAAGGTCCTGTCCAATCTTGTAGTAATAAATTATCGACCATAGGTTTTTCTTCCTGTTCTTTTTTACAACTTACTATTACTAATAACGAAAAAACGAGTAGAAGTAAGTGTCTTGTTTTAAGTTGGTTTATCATTGTGTTATGTTTAAAAAAATTATTTAAAAAATAAGTCTTACAATTTACGAATTTTGATAGTAACAAATGTTAAATAAATGTTGATTTAATCTAATATTTCAACACGCTTTATGTAAATGTTTTGGAGTGGCCAATCTGCACTATCTGTTGGTTGATCTGCAATTTTGTCTATAACATTCATTCCTTTTATTACGCGACCAAAAATTGTATAGTTTCCATCGAGATAATATGCACCTCCTTTTTGCTGAACTATAAAAAACTCGAAAGGTGAGGCTAGTTTATGTGGATTGTCTATATCACTACTTGGCATACTAATTACACCTCTATCATGTTTGTATCCTTTTTTAGTGTCAGTAGGTAAAAGGTATCTGCCAATTTCACGTCTTTTTCTTACTGTTTTAATATCGTCACTATTTCCTCCTTGAATCATGAAGTTATTTATCACTCTATAAAACTGAGTATTGTTAAAATATTCTCGTTTTGTTAAGTAAATAAAATTAGAGCGATGGTATTTTGTGTTGTTAAACAATTGAATATCGATGTCACCAAAGTCTGTTACAATACGTACTTTGCTTTCTTTATGTTTTTTGTCGTATTGTTTAAAGAATTCCATTGCATTTTTATCAGTTAAAACAGGAAATTCGCTTTTAGGTTCTTCTTTAATAGTTTTTGGTTTAATAGAGTCTTTAACAGCTTGAGTTTGCTGATTGTTTTCTGTTTTTTTTGGTTGAGTTTTTTTATCTTCACAGTTGCACAAAACCAAAACGAATAAACAAAGAATAAATTTTTTCATTAAAAATGAATTTTAAAGCGTTTTTAAATTTGATTTCAAAAATAGAAAATATTGAGCTTCCTGCTCAAGATTCTCAATTTAAAATGTCACCACCATTTAGAAATGAATTAATTAAAAAATATTCTGAGGAAATGAAAAGTGCTAAACGTGCAGGTGTTTTAGCATTATTTTATCCAAACAATAGTAATATTACGTATTTGGTTCTTATCCTAAGAAAGACTTATCAAGGCATTCATTCTAATCAAGTTGGATTTCCAGGAGGCAAGATAGAAGACAAGGATTCGAATTTAAAAGAAACTGCTATACGAGAAACGTATGAAGAAATTGGTGTAGAACAGCCAAAAGTTGAGGTTTTAAAACGGTTAACAGAAGTATACATTCCACCAAGTAATTATTTTGTACAGCCTTTTATGGGAATATGCAAGACTACTCCAAAATTTACAAAACAAGATGATGAAGTCGAAGATATTATTGAAATTCCTTTGCATGAATTTTTGGATAATAAAGCTGTGATTACAAGTAAAGTTAATACATCATATTCTATAACAGTTGAAGTTCCTGCATTTAAATTGAATGGACATATAGTTTGGGGAGCAACAGCTATGATGTTAAGCGAAATTAAAGACTTGTTAAAACAAATGTTGAAATAGTTATGTTTTATTACATTTGCAGTCATCAAAATTAATTAAAACATTTTATGGGTTTGTTTAAACAAAATCCTTTTGGTCATTATTTAATCTTAAAAAAATGGCTTATACGAATAGCTGGAGCATTAACACATAGACGTTACAGAGGATTTAACGAACTACATATTGAAGGTTCTGATATCATTCGAGAACTTCCAGATACTAATGTTTTATTTATTTCTAATCATCAAACTTATTTTGCAGATGTTGTAGCAATGTTTCATGTTTTTAATGCAAGTCTTCAAGGAAGGAAAGACACTATTAAAAATATTGGTTACTTATGGAATCCAAAACTAAATATTTATTATGTTGCTGCAAGAGAAACCATGAAGTCTGGTCTTTTACCAAAAATCATGGCTTATGCAGGATCTGTTAGTATTGATAGAACTTGGCGTGCAGCTGGACAAGAGGTTAATCGTCAAGTAAAAATCAGCGATATAACTAATATTAAAAAAGCCTTAGATGATGGGTGGGTCATTACTTTTCCTCAAGGTACAACAACACCATTTAAACCTATTAGAAAAGGTACAGCACATATTATAAAGCATTACAAACCTATTGTAGTACCTATTGTTATTGACGGTTTTAGGCGTTCTTTTGATAAAAAGGGTTTACGCATTAAGAAAAAAAATATCTTACAATCAATGGAAGTTAAACAGCCACTAGATATTGATTACGAAAATGAAACCATTCCAGAAATAGTAGAAAAAATTGAATACGCTATTGAGCAACATCCATCTTTCTTAAATGTGGTTTCTGAACAGGATTTACTAGAAAAAGAAGAGCTTAATAAAAAACGTGAGTGGAAATCTAAAGCTTAATTAATCTTCCAGTTTTTTTAGTTCCTTGTAATTTAAATTAAGTCTTCTTAGTAACAATCCATAAATCAAATAGTAAAATAGTAATATTAATGCAATAACTATAGCTAGTATTACTAGTGTAATTAATATAAACGTACTATAGAATTTCAACAACTGTCCATTTGCAGATGCTTTTTCTACAAGATTAATCATATCAGTATCACGATTCATTTGGATACCTAAAACGATAAATGTGACTAGAAATAAATATATTAGATTAAAACCGACATATTGTTTTACTGTTCGTCTTGTTTTTAAAATATTTTCCATTAAAACCTTAGCATTATCTGTTGCTGATATGGTTTTGTAATTCATAAAGAACCTGTAGAAGAAATAAGCAAGAATGATATAACCAATTACAGAAATTGGAATCATGATATTGTCTGCACCATAGGATTCAAAACGTTTCATGCTTTCGTTATCTTTCATAAAAAACGAAAGTCCTGTCCATAAAATAAATTCTAAAAGACTTATTATAAAAATCCATTTTACGATAGAAGATGATTTTTTTAGAATCATACTATAGATTTCTTTGTAAGACAACTTAGGAAATTTTTCTTCCTGTTTTTGCCAATCTTTCTTTAAAATATCAAGTTCATCCATAATCTTACGGATTTAAAATGGTTTTTAGTTTTGTTTTAATCCTATTCATTTTAACACGTGCATTAACTTCACTAATACCTAATGTTTCACTTATTTCTTTATAGTTCTTATCTTCCAGATATAGGAAAACAAGAGCTTTATCTATATCGTTTAACTGATAAACTGCTTTATATAAGAGCTTTAGCTGCTCTTCTTCAATGTTATCATATTCCTCAGCTTTTATTTTAAATTGTACACTTTCATAATCTTGAGTATTAATTCTACGTTTACTTTTTCTGTAAAGCGTAATTGCAGTATTTAAACCTACACGATACATCCAGGTACTAAACTTTGAATCACCACGAAACTTTGGAAACGCTTTCCAGAGTTGAATGGTAATTTCTTGAAACAAGTCATTGTGCTGTTCTTGATTATTTGTGTATAATCTACACACTTTATGCACAATGTTTTGATGCTTTTCTAGTAAGGCTACAAAATTATGTTCGAGTTCTTTATTCAATTTCTATTGGTTAGTAGTTAATTAGTAGCAATAGTATGTATTATGTTACAATCTAAATATTGTTTTTGTTTTTTAATAGGCCAATAAAAATACAATAATGTGCAATTGCATTGGTAATTATAACACAATTTTTAGGATAAATAATTAATAATGGTTTAGCTATATAATGAAGATAATTTAGAGATACTTTATTTACAGATAGTTGCTCGAATACAAAAGTTAAAACATATAAAAAAGTAATTTTCTTTTCTTGTTTAGTGAGCGTCATGGTTTTTAGAATTATCGATGTAACTTATTGAAAAACAATAATTAAACATATTTTTAATTCGTAATAAACTGATAAAAATCATAAAAAATTAGCAACAAATTTGTTAAATTTAATAGTAATATTTAAAGAAAAGGTCATGAATGCAAAGAAAAATCCAGACATTGATGTTAACAGAAACAGTAGTCTTTATTTTGCAATAGGACTTTGTTTAATGTTATTTACTACTTATAGTTTACTTAACTATAAAACTTACGATAAAGATAATATTGCTATGGATGTTTTAGAGGTTGAAGAATTTGTAGAAGAAGACGTTCCAATTACAGAGCAAATTAAAACACCACCTCCACCACCTCCACCACCAGCCGCTGTAGAGGAAATAACTATAGTAGAAGATGTTGAAGAAATTGAAGAAACCATTATTGAAAGTACTGAAACAAGTCAGGAAGAAGTTATTGCAGAACGTGAGGTATTAATAGAAGAAGTAGAAGTTGAAGAAGTCGAAGAAATAATATTAGTACCATTTGCTGTTGTAGAGCGTGTTCCAATATGGCCTGGATGTAAAGGGAAAAATAATGCTGAATTAAAAAAATGCTTTCAAGAAAAAATAACAAATCATATATCTAGTAATTTTAAATATCCAGATGTTGCTTTAGAACTTGGTATACATGGTAAAGTATTTGTCATGTTTGCTATAGATGAGAATGGTTATATCACTGGAATTAAAACAAGAGGTCCTGATAAATCATTAGAAAAAGAAGCACATAGAATAATAAGTAAACTACCAAAAATGGTTCCTGGGAAACAACGCGGTAGAAATGTAAAAGTACCGTACAGTATTCCAATAAGTTTTAAATTAGATAATCAATAATAGATTACTCAATTTATTATCTAAACGT
>JABDPN010000207.1 GCA_013042715.1 Flavobacteriaceae bacterium
GAATAAACCTTTTATGAAATTATGTGGTGCTACATTTTTAGTGTTTAATGGTTACCAAATTGTTGCCTCTTTTAGCTTTTTTATCTTTGTTTTTTACATTTTTAACGGAAGCTATGATGCCACATCAACATGGCCAGCTTGGTTTAGCTCTATAGGAGCGCTGGTATCAGCATTTTTAGTAATTCCAATTGTGACGAAAATGGCTACAAAATGGGGTAAAAAGAATGCTTTTCTTATTTCAACATTCCTTTCAATTATTGGATATGCTATGAAATGGTGGGCTTTCACTCCTGAAAATGTTTGGCTTTCTTTTATTCCAATACCTTTAATGTCGTTTGGTTTAGGAAGCTTATTTACTTTAATGATGAGTATGACAGCCGATGTTTGTGACTTGGACGAACTTACAAATGGTATGCCTAGAAAGGAAGGTACCTTCGGAGCATTGTATTGGTGGGTTGTAAAACTTGGACAAGGATTAGCTCTAGTATTAGGAGGAGCAGTATTAAAAGCAATAGGATTTGACGGTAACGCAGCCACACAGACGGTTGAGACATTAACTCAGTTAAGAATCGCCGATATTGTTATTCCAGTTGTAACAGCAGGTTTAGCCATTTGGATTATGTGGAAATACGACCTGTCTGAAGAAAAAGCTAAAGAGATTAAAACTAAATTAGAAGCGAGAAGAGGAGTTTTATAACAATATTAATATAGAAGATTTTAAAATAATAATAAAATAAGATGTCAACAAAATTAGTAATTATAACAGTAGGAGTTTTGCTTACACTAATTTCAATATTAGGTAGTAAAAAAAGAAACTCTGGAAAAAGCCTTATAAATACCAAAATTGGAATACCTATGGGAATAATAGGTGTTTTAATGATGATATTTGGAAGTTATTCATCTGGATTAGTTAATTATAATAGCCAAATTGAACAAGTTTCAATAGGAAAAAAGTTGAAGATTACCGGACCAGTAAATTCCGTAAAAGTTGTTTCTCCAATAGATAAAGATTCTGTGGATTGCAGAATTTTAACAATGGGAGTTTATCCCGAATCTCATAAAAAAGATATTTGGGTAATGATTAGGCCTACTGATGATAGATATTATCCACAATCTGATCATACCAATACTTCATATAAAAGAGATGGTGAATGGCAGGTTGTTACTCGTTTTGGAGGAGAAAAGGGTGAGGTGTATGATTTAATTATTTATGAAGCAGATTCCATTGCTTCATCATTTTTTAGTTTAACTATAGAAAAATGGAAAGAAGCTGAAGATTACCCTGGTTTAAAGTTAGAAGAAATACCTTCTGGTGCCAAAGAGGTGGAACGTCTTAAAGTTTATTCAAGGAAAAATTGTAGAGGAGTTTTTTAACCTATAATCTTAACAAAGATAAACTTATTAAGCATTGAAATTAATACTATAACTTATCATAATGCATACAGTAACTAAAGAAAGAGTGCCAATTGGTCAAAAGGCTGCCTTTGGAGCAGGTCATTTTATATTAAATATCCTTCCGGGAACATTAGGAGTTTTTATTCAATTTTTCTTGTTAACAGCTTGGGGAGTTGACCCATTATGGGCTGGTTTATTAGGAGGGTTACCAAGGATTTTCGATGCCATTACGGATCCTATCATGGGATTCATTTCTGATAATACAAAATCGCGTTGGGGTAGACGACGACCATATATTTTTCTTGGAGCATTAATTAGTGGTATCCTATTTTTCTTAATGTGGCAGTTAGATGATAATGCATCCCAAACATATATTATTTGGCATGTTATGATCATTCAAATATTATTTCTGGTTGGTAATACCATGTTTGCAACACCATTAGTTGGTCTAGGTTACGAAATGACAACAGATTATAATGAGAGAACACGATTAATGGCCTTTGCTAATACAATGGGTCAGATTGCTTGGATGATCGTGCCATGGTTATATGTAATTATTCCAGATTCAAATACATTTAATACGCAAACAGAAGGAGTCCGAACTATGGCTCTTATTGTAGGAGCAATGTGTGTGGTTTTTGGTATTCTACCTTCATTATTTTGTAAAGGTATTGACTCGTCAGAAATGGAAAATCGACAAAAGATTAATTTCAAAACACTTGCTTCAAACTTAAAAGAGCTATTTAAAGGAATTGTACAGGTTTCTAAAAACAAACCTTTTATGAAGTTATGCGGAGCAACATTTTTAGTGTTCAATGGATTTCAATTAGTTGCCGCTTTTGGTGTATTTATTATTGTTTTCTATATATATAGTGGTAGTTATGAATTAGCTGGAACATGGCCTGCTTGGTTTAATACTATAAATGCTATGATTACCGCATTTATTGTAATACCAATAATTGCAAGAATGTCTAATAAATGGGGTAAAAAGAATGCTTTTATCATTTCGACTGTATTATCTATAATTGGTTACCTCTTAAAATGGTGGGGATTTGATAAAGAACTTAATACTAAGTTTAATGAAACAGGATTTGGAGAAAGTTTAAATTCAGGAATTGGTTATGTTTTTGAGCACTTAAACCCAATTCTGGAAAATATTGGAATGTCATGGTTCAGTATAGATCCTGGAAGTAACATTCCATGGTTAATGTTTGTTCCAATTCCATTATTTGCATTTGGTATGGGAGGACTATTTACATTAATGATGTCTATGACTGCAGATGTTTGTGATTTAGACGAATTGGAAAATGGAATGCCTCGTAAAGAAGGGACTTATGGTGCGATTTATTGGTGGATGGTGAAGTTAGGTCAGGCCATTGCATTGGTGTTAGGAGGATTGGTTCTAAAAGTAGTAGGATTTGATCCTAATGTTACCGAACAAACAGTAGAAACTATGAACAGGTTAAGAATAGCAGATATTATTATTCCATCGCTAACAGCTGGACTTGCTGTTATAGTGATGTGGAAATATAGTTTGTCTGAAGAAAGAGCAAGAGAAATTAAAAAAGAATTAGTTGAAAGAAGAGGAGAATTATAGTAAATTTGCACCTCTTTTAAAACTTAATAATTAAAAAAATATAATAATGGGCGGATTCAGAGAAGGTCATCAGTTTTCCTTAGAAGGATTAGATTTAACACAGGATTCTGGTATAGATTTTAGTAAATATTCATTAGATGAATTAAAAAAATTGTGGAGAAAAACATTAAAAAGTGGTATGCAAGGACTATGCTTTAGTTTGTATGAGGATGGACAACGACCTGGAGATATAATTACAGAGGAACAGGTTAGAAGACGTATGGAAATTATTAAACCATACACAAAATGGGTACGAACGTTTTCTTGTACAGATGGAAATGAATTTATTCCAAAAGTTGCCAAAGAGTTAGGAATTAAAACTTTAGTTGGTGCTTGGTTAGGAGACGATCCTGAAATTAATGAACGTGAAGTAGCTGGTTTAATAGATCTTGCAAACAAAGGTTACGTAGATATTGCTGCTGTTGGTAATGAAGTGATGTACAGAAAGGATCTTACAGAAGATGAATTATTAGATTTTATTTACAGAGTAAAAGATCAAATGCCAAAAGATATTCCTGTTGGATATGTAGACGCGTATTATGAATTTTCTGTTCGACCAAGAGTGACACAGGCCTGCGATGTTATTTTGGCAAACTGTTATCCATACTGGGAAAGCTGTCATTTTAATTATTCATTACTTCATATGAAACAAATGTTTGGTCAGGCACTTGATGCTGGACAAGGCAAAAAAGTAATTATTACTGAAACAGGATGGCCTAGTGAAGGGACCAATCTAAACGATGCTTATCCATCTGCAGAAAATGCAATGAAGTATTTCATTAATGCACAAGTATGGTCCAAAAAAGACAATATTGATATTTTCTATTTTTCATCTTTTGATGAATCATGGAAGGTTGGACCAGAAGGTGATGTTGGAGCATATTGGGGATTATGGGATAAGGACGAAAAACTAAAGTTTTAAACCTGCTTATTTTAACAAAATTCAATCTACTTAATGGATTATTCTAAAGTACTAAACATTGAATCAGGACTTGCAATCTGCTATTCTGGTTTTAGGGAGGGACAAATGCCTGGAGGAAAAATACCTTCTTATGAGGAAATAAAAGAAGATCTTTTAATTCTTCATAAGAACTGGAAATATTTACGCCTGTATGATTGTGATGAACATGCAGAAGTTGTATTAGATGTTATCCGAAAAGAAAAGTTTGATTTTAAAGTCATGCTTGGTGCTTATATAGTTGCCGAGGTAAATAACTATGGTTGCCCTTGGGGAGGGGCTTATTCCGAAGAACAATTAGCAAAAAATAAAGTTTATAATGTCAATAGAATTAATAAACTGATTCAGTTTGCAAATCAATATTCAGATATAGTATTTTCTCTATCTGCTGGAAATGAGGCTTGTGTGGATTGGACAGATCATTATGTGCCAGTTGAACGTGTTATTAAGTATGTCCGCATGATTAAAAAAGGTGCGAAACAACCAGTAACATTCTGTGAAAACTATGTGCCTTGGTTAGATCAATTGAAAGATTTGGTTGACGAATTAGATTTTATTTCCATCCATACCTATCCCGTTTGGGAATACAAAAACTTACATGAGGCTATGGAATATACCAAACAGAATTTCTATTCTGTTGCCAAGAAGTATCCTAATAAATTGGTCATGATTACAGAAGCTGGTTGGACAACTTATTCTAACGGAAAAGGTATTTGCCCTAGTAATGTTAGTGAAGAACATCAAAAGATATATTACAACGATCTTATGAAATGGTGTGAGGAAGACACCATACTCACTTTTGTTTTTGAAGCTTTTGATGAGTCTTGGAAAGGTTCTGAAGAAGCCCTAGAACCCGAAAAGCATTGGGGACTTTTTAAAGTCGACCGAACACCAAAGTTAGTTATGAAAGAGTACTACAAATCTGAAACTGCGGAATAAAATTATTAAAAATTCCAAATCAACTCCGTTTATAACAATACATTACCACAACATTTTATATATTACACAGTATTTTTTTTCTTTTATTATTATTCAATATTAGCAAGAACATCAATAGTTACCATGATTTTTAATAATTTTTAAAAAAAATCTAATAAATATTAAATATTGTATAGTTTATTTTTGTTTTTTTTAAAAATTATTAAAAATATTAAGGTATATTGGATAAATTATAAAAATTCTTTAATACTATAAATATTACATATGAAAAAAATTACTTTATTATTTACTCTATTGACGTTTTCTATAGGGTTTACTCAAACCGAAATCGCCGATAATGGTGGATTTGAATCAGGTGATTTCACAGATTGGACACAATTTCCAAGTGGCACTCAATCTGTAATTACTACAAACCCTTCTGAAGGAACCTATTGTGCTGAATTAAATAATACTGTACTATTATCTGCAAGTATATTAAAAAATGCCAATAAAGGAATAGGAGTTGTAGGACCAGGTCAACAAGTTACCATAACATTTGATGCGCGTGGTACTTTAGCAGGTGGAGGTGTAGCCTTTGCAGAGTTCTTTTCAGAGCTTACCGGTGGAGGTACGTCTTCAGCAGTGATATTAGGAGGTGGCCCTTTAGCTATAAATTCAGATCCAAACGTGTGGACGCCTTTTTCTTTTACAACCACTACTGGTGCTGATGTAAGTGGAGGGGTAACATTACAGTTAACTGCAACAACAGGAGGAGCTGGATCTGTAGCTCAAATGTTTTATGATAATATTTCCATGACAACTACTGCTGTTACTCCAACATGTAGTGATGGCGCACAAAATGGTCAAGAAACAGGTGTTGATTGTGGTGGTCCAGATTGTGACCCTTGTATAGCAGATCCAACAGAATCTGCTCCTGAATTTCCAACTACGGGAACTGATTTTTATATATATAGCGGTCTAGGGACATCAGTAACTAATTTTAATTTTACAGCTTTTAATGGAGCTGGTACTTATTCTGAAGTAGATATTGAATCTGATGGAAATTTATCAGGGAAAGTAGAAAATCTTACCTTTTATGGAGCTAGTTGGGATGAAATAGATACGACTCCATATACATATGTCCACTTAGATTATTATGCAATAACCGATACTGCCTTTTCATTTTATTTAATTGATACATCGCTAGCTGCTACAATTTGTTGTGGTAATGCTGAAGAGCCAAGATACACATTTGCAACTTCTGGTGGAGATGAAACTTTAGAACAGGGAGTTTGGAAAAGTGTTTTTATCCCGTTATCACATTTTGTAAATTACCCACCTTTAGTAAGTGGAACTTGGGACGGAGCTGATGTAAAAGAATGGAAATTTGATGGATCAGGAACTTTTTATTTTGACAACATATACTTGAGTACATCAAATACTTTAGGTGTAAATGATATTGAAGTTTCAGATTTTATTGTATATCCAAACCCATCTCAAGAAACTTGGAATGTTAAAACTAATAATACCATAATTAATGCTGTACAAGTATTTGATATCTTAGGGAAACAAGTGTTGACACTTACTCCAGAAACAACAGAAGTTAAAATTGATGCTTCTACTTTACAAATGGGTGTATATATTGCTAAAATCGCAACACCTAATGGTACAAGTAACATTAGACTTATAAAAAAATAAAATAGTTTTTAAAACTTATTACAAAATGTTAAAAGGGTCTTACAATTTTGTAAGGCCTTTTTAGATTATGATATTATTTTTTATATTTATCGGATTATTAATATTAAAAAATTACATATGAAAAAAATTACTTTATTATTCGCTTTAGCGACTTTATTAACATTTACCTCAAAAGCTCAGATAATTTTTTCAGTTGACGCTACTGAAAATTGGACGGGCTATGTAAATGCTTTTGATTTAAATGATAACTACGTTACAGGTTTTGCTTATGATATAGCATTGCTTAGAACTGATGTTGATCCGGTTGGACAGACAGTTACAGTATACCCTAATTTTAAGATTTGGGATGATAATGACGATACTCCAGGTACGGGTGAATTTGATGCTGAATGGAATCCATACTGGTTTAGTTCTGCAGGTGTTCCTGATAAGAAAGTTGAACTAAATAGCTTTGTTGAAAAAAATAAGACAGATAATCCTGAATATTTTAGTCAAGACATTACTTTCTTTGGCAACATAAATTCATTTGGATTAACAGAACCTGGATATGTTGTAAAAGTATTTGTCAAAGTATTTGTTGGAGATTTTTCATCTAATAGAACTTATGAACAAGTAATTACCGGAGCTGGTGATTTTACACTAACTGCACCGGGATCTGAATTTACTGCTTCCGATCAAGTTTTGCAATGGGGATTTCAAGTTTATGGTCTAATAGCTGATGATGCTCTAGAACCATTAAGAGCTCCTCAGGCATTTGGAGGTATTGAATTCCAAGACCCTGCTTTATCTGTTAGTGAAATTCAACAAATTGATTATAATGTATATCCAAACCCATCAAATGATACTTGGAATGTTAAAACAAATAATGTTGTTATTAGTACGGTACAAGTATTTAATATCTTAGGGAAACAAGTTATGTCACTCACTCCTGAAACAACTGAAGTTAAAATTGATGCTTCTGGTTTACAGGCTGGAATGTACATTGCTAAAATTTCAACACCGAATGGTGTTAGTAATTTGAGACTTGTTAGAAAATAAAATTGTTTTAAGTTAATTAATACAATACATTTTAAATGTAATAAAGGTCTTACATATTTGTAAGACCTTTATTATTTTATAGCTATAGCTACAAGATCAATTTTGGGTTTTTTAAAGGTGTTTATAGTTTCACCATCTAGCC
>JABDPN010000164.1 GCA_013042715.1 Flavobacteriaceae bacterium
ATATAACACTTCCCCAAGTAAATCCACTACCAAAAGCAACCAATACAACAACATCACCTTCTTTTACTTTTCCTTTTTCCCAAGCTTCAGTTAACGCAATTGGGATTGAAGCTGCTGTAGTATTTCCATACTTCATAATATTATTAAATACTTGGTCGTCACTTAATCTGAATTTTTTCTGAATAAATTGTGCAATACGTAAGTTTGCCTGATGTGGTATTAACAAGTTAATATCTTCACTTGTTAGGTTATTTGTTACTAAACCTTCATTTATAGCTTCACTAAAACGTACTACTGCATGTTTAAATACAAATGTTCCATTCATGTAAGGATAATACGATACATCATCTGGATCGTTCTCAGACATAATAGCATCTACCCAACGTCCTGTACTTGGACCTAAAAGTGATAATTCTTTGGCATGTTTTCCTTCAGAATGTAAGTGAGAGGATAGAATACCTCTGTTTTCATCTTCACTTCTACTTAAAACTGCTGCTCCTGCGCCATCACCAAAAATAACAGTAACACCACGACCTCTTGTAGATTTCTCAAGACCACCAGAATGGTTTTCACTACCAATAACTAGAATGTTTTTATACATCCCAGTTTTAATAAACTGATCTGCAACAGAAAGTGCGTAAACAAAACCAGAACATTGGTTTCTTATATCCAAAGCTCCTATGGTTGGCATATCTAACAAATCCTGAATTCTAACACCACCACCAGGAAAATACATATCTGGACTCAGTGTTGCAAAAATGATAAAATCGATATCATTCTTATCTACTCCAGAACGTTCTATAGCAATTTTGGCAGCTTTTGCTCCCATGATTGATGTAGTATCATCTGTTTTAGAATCTATCCAACGTCTTTCTTTTATTCCTGTGCGCTCTTGTATCCATTCATCACTAGTGTCCATCCACTGCTTTAAGTCGTCATTAGTAACTACATTATCTGGAACATAGTAGCCCAATCCTTTTATTCGTGATTTATACATATTAGTTATTATTTGTTAAATGCAATTTACAATTAAGACCTATTAACTGAAAATATTTATCAATCATTAATTATGCATGCATAATAATCGTGTCAGTTTGTCACATTTTACAAATTGGTATTTTTTTTGACTTAAGGAAACTTAAACAATTAAAAATTTAAAACTACATATTATGTCAAAAGGAAATATTAATGTTTCGGTTGAAAATATCTTTCCGTTAATTAAAAAATTTCTATATAGTGATCACGAAATATTTTTACGTGAGCTTATTAGTAATGCAACTGATGCAACTATGAAATTAAAACACCTAACAAATATAGGTGAAGCAAAAGTTGAATATGGAAATCCACAGATTGAAGTAAAAATTGATAAAGACAAGAAAAAACTTCATATAATCGATCTAGGTATTGGGATGACGGCAGAAGAAGTTAAAAAATACATTAACGAAGTGGCTTTTTCTGGTGCAGAAGAATTTCTAGACAAATATAAAGACAAGGTTGATGATGCAGGCATTATTGGTCATTTTGGTCTTGGTTTCTATTCTTCTTTTATGGTTGCAGATAAAGTAGAGATTCTTACAAAATCTTATAAAGATGAACCTGCTGCTCATTGGTCCTGTGATGGAACTCCTGAATACAACATTGAAGAATCTGACAAAACAGAACGTGGAACAGAAATTATCCTTCATATTTCTGAAGGTGAAGAAGAGTTTCTAGAAGAATCTAGAATTCGTGAGCTACTTACCAAGTACAATAAGTTTATGCCTATTCCAATTAAGTTTGGAACTAAAGAAATAAACGATCCAGAACACGAACCTAAAACAATAAAAGATAAGGATGGCAAAGAAACTACAGAACCTCATAGACAGATTACTGTAGATAACATCATTAACAATCCAAATCCAGCTTGGACTAAACAACCCTCAGATCTAGAAGATGAGGATTACAAGAACTTCTATCGTGAGTTGTATCCAATGCAGTTTGAAGAACCTTTATTCAATATTCATCTTAATGTAGATTATCCTTTTAATCTTACAGGAATCTTGTATTTCCCTAAGATGACAAACGATATGAACATTCAAAAGGATAAGATTCAGTTATACCAAAATCAAGTTTTTGTAACAGATAACGTTGAAGGTATTGTACCTGAGTTTTTAACCATGCTTCGTGGTGTAATCGATTCTCCAGATATTCCTTTAAATGTGTCTAGAAGTTACTTACAAGCAGATGGAGCTGTTAAGAAGATATCATCTTACATAACACGTAAAGTAGCAGACAAACTAAAATCACTATTTAATAACAATCGTGAAGATTTTGAAGCAAAATGGAATGACATTAAAATTGTTATTGAATATGGAATGCTAACAGAAGAAAAATTCTTTGAAAAAGCAGACAAATTTGCATTGTATCCTTCTGTAGATGAGAAATACTACACTTACGAAGAACTTTACAATAAAATTAAAGCAAAACAAACAGATAAGGACGACAAACTTGTTATTCTGTATGCTTCAGATAAAGAAGAGCAACACAGTTACATAGAAACAGCAAAAGCAAAAGGTTACGAAGTATTATTACTAGACTCACCTATTGTATCTCATGTTATTCAGAAATTAGAAACATCTAAAGAAAATATATCGTTTGTACGTGTAGATTCAGATCACATAGATAACCTCATCAAGAAAGACGAAACTAAGATTTCTAAATTATCTGACGAAGAAAAAACAAAACTAGACGAACTTTTAAAGGATGTTATTTCTTCTGAAAAATTTATGGTACAATTAGAACCTATGGATAGTAATGCAGCACCATTTATTATTACACAACCAGAGTTTATGCGTCGTATGAAAG
>JABDPN010000209.1 GCA_013042715.1 Flavobacteriaceae bacterium
GTCTGTAATTTCCGCTTTCTTTTTCCAACCCGTTGCTTTCAAAATGAATTTTAGATTGTCAAATGCAGAACGGTCACTTAGTAGTTGAAAATCTTGAAACACAATACCAAGTTTACGTCTTAAAAAAGGTATGTCTTTTTCTTCTAAAGCGTTAAGGTCAAAACCAACAATAGACCCTTCTCCTTTTAATAATTTTAAATCACCATAAAGGGTTTTTAGAAAACTACTTTTTCCTGTACCTGTTTTACCGATTAGATAAACAAAATCACCTTTTTTCATTTCAAAATTAACTTCAGACAAGATTAAATTGAGTCCTTGGTAAATTGATGCATCCTTAAGTTTTAGAACAGTTTCAGACATGTAATGGAGATAATAATTTTTTAATTAAGGTAAAAGTATCATTTAATATGTCAAGAGCCAAATTTTAACATTTAATAACTTCGTTTATAATTAACCATCGATTAACACGTTATAATTACCATAAAATCTATCTTTGAAATTAACAAAAATCGAAATTAATGACTTACAAAAAACTAAGTATTTTAATAATAGTATTTGTTATTAGTATTAATGCTTTCGCTCAAAAATCTGCTGCTTATACAAGTAATTTAGTTGACTACCAAAAGGCCTTATCCCTTTATAACAGTAAACAGTTTTTAGCAGCTCAAGCATTATTTAACCAAATTGAAAATTCTGCATCAGACGAAGTTATAAAATCTGATTGCGCATATTATATCGCTAATTGTGCAGTTAGATTAAATCAACAAAATGCAGACGATTTAATTCAGAAATTTGTTGAAGATTATCCTACAAGTACCAAGCGTAATACTGCATTTATAGATGTTGGAGATTATTATTTTGAAAACTCAAAATATGCATATTCAAGAAAATGGTATGATAAAGTAGACGAAACAGCTTTAGCAACTTCAGAACGCGAAAAATTCAATTTTAATTATGGTTACAGTCAATATGCAACTAAAAACTATAGAGGTGCAAAAAAGTACTTGTCTAGAGTAGAAAACTCCCAAGAATATGGGGCTCAAGCAAAATATTATATTGGATTTATGGCATATGAAGATGACGACTATAACACAGCTTCAGAATATTTTGAAAAAGTTGATAATAATGAAAAGTACAGAGAGAAACTATCGTACTATCAAGCTGATTTGAATTTTAAATTAGGAAACTTCCAAAAGGCAATAGATTTAGCTAATGAACAAATACCAACTAGTGATGCTAATGAAATTTCAGAGTTATCAAAAATTATTGGAGAAAGTTATTTTAACCTTCAGCAATATGCTGAAGCCATTCCATTCTTAAAAGATTATAAAGGAAAAAATGGTCGTTGGAATAATACAGATTATTATCAGTTAGGCTATGCTTATTATAAGCAAAACGATTACGAAAAGGCCATTTCAGAATTCAATAAAATCATAGACGGAAACAATTTTGTTGCGCAAAATGCATATCATCATTTAGGAGAAAGCTATGTGAAAGTAGGCAAGAAACAGCAAGCTTTAAATGCTTTTAGAAATGCATCTCAAATGGATTTTGACACTAAGATTAAAGAAGATGCTTGGTTAAACTATGCTAAAATAAGTTACGAAATTGGTAATCCATATCTGTCTGTTCCTCAAGTGCTTTCTGGGTTTATAGACACATATCCAGATTCAGCATATAACGAAGAAATTGAAACACTTTTAATTGATTCTTATATGACTTCAAAAAACTATAAAGAAGCTTTAGAATTATTAGAAGGTAAAAATAGTTTTGAAAATAAAGTAGCGTTTCAAAAAGTAGCATTTTACAGAGGAATTGAGTTGTACAATGACAATAAATATTTGGAGGCAAAATCGATGTTTGAGAAGTCTTTATCGCAACCTAGAGACGATATTTTTACTGATAGAGCAACATTCTGGAAAGCAGAAACAGATTACAATCTTACAAACTATCACGATGCTTTAATTGGGTTTAAACAATTTCAAAATTCTAGTAAAGCACAATCAACTCCAGAGTTTAAAAATATAGAATACAATTTAGCGTACACTTATTTTAAACAAAAGAATTACAGTAAAGCAACTTCACATTTCAGTACATTTTTAACTCTTGCAGAAATCGATCAATTAAGACAAAACGATGCGTATTTAAGGTTAGGAGATGGACATTTTGTTTCTAGTAATTACAATGATGCAATAAGAGCATACAATAAAGCTTTGGAGATAAATAAAATAGAATCAGATTATGCAGCTTTTCAAAAAGCATTGAGCAATGGTTACTTAGGAAATTCAACCTCAAAATTAGAACAACTAGAAGATTTTGTAAATAAATACAAATCTTCAACATACAGAGACAATGCATTATACGAATTAGGAAATAGC
>JABDPN010000213.1 GCA_013042715.1 Flavobacteriaceae bacterium
GCTACTGCTTTAGCTGTGGCAAAATATATTAGCGATTTACAAACCAATATTGGAGAACTAAAAGACCAAATTAGAACTGCTTTGATAGTTTTAACACCAGCAATTCTAATTCTTTTACAAAATGACGCTGGTAGTACTTTAGTTTATGGATCTTTCTTTTTTGTTTTTTATAGAGAAGGTATACCAAAAGTATATTTAGTAGTTGGTTTTATAGTCATGTTATTAGCTGTTTCATCAATTAAGTTTTTAGCATTACCTACAACACTTGTTGCTGCTCTTTTAATACTCATTCACTACTTTTTTATTAGAAAGAAAAACAAATCTATTTTTCAACCAATTTTAATGATTTTTGGTGTTTTAGTTATCACTTTTGGAATTCAGTTTTTTTACCAGAAAATACTTCAAACTCATCAACAGGATAGAATTAGTTTATGGCTTCGTCTAGAAAAAGATCCAGAAGTATTAGCTAGAATGAAAAAAAGAGAAGCTTATAATTTATTCCAATCTGAACAAGCCATAAGTTCTGGAGAATTAATAGGAAAAGGTTTTATGGAAGGTACTAGAACCACAGGTAAATTTGTTCCAGAACAACATACAGATTACATTTTTAGTACTGTTGGTGAAGAATGGGGTTTTATTGGCAGTAGTTTTGTTGTAATACTATTTGTACTACTTATCTTAAGAATTTTACATCTTTCGGAATTGCAAAAATCACAGTTTAGTCGTGTATATGGTTATAGTGTAGCTTCCATATTTTTTATTCACTTCTTAATAAATATTGGGATGGTAATGGGTTTAATCCCAACAATTGGTATTCCGTTACCCTTTTTTAGTTATGGTGGCTCTGGACTTTGGGGATTTACAATACTTCTTTTCATTTTTATTAAACTAGACTCTAACAGAATAAATGAGTGGTAAAATTCTGATTTTAATAGGTTTACAACTCTACTTTTTGTATATTTAAAGGTTACATAAATAACAAAAGCACTACTTAATTGTTTAACATAAAATACAAAAATCATGAGTAAGGCTTTAAAAATTGTACACTGGACTCCTCGAATTTTATGTATTCTTGCAATTCTTTTTTTAAGTCTTTTTGCTTTAGACGCATTTGGGCATGAGAAGAGTTTTTGGAAACAACTGCTAGATTTTATAATTCATTTAATTCCTTCTTTTATTTTATTAATTATTTTGATAATTTCATGGAAATGGGAACTTATAGGTGGAATTGCATTTACTGTAATTGGTATAGTTATGACGCCAATAATATATTCTCATAACTATGCGATGAATCAAAGTGTAGGAACAAGTCTTGTAGTAATTGCTTCAATAACATTTCCTTTTATTGTAGTAGGGGTATTGTTTATATTAAGTCACTACATGAAGAAGAAAAAAGTTAAATAACAAAAATCTATTATTTTTTTAACTCTAGCTTTTCAGCAAAATATTCACAGAAATCCTTCATTGTAGCAGTCATCTTTTCATCTTGAGTTGCTCTATAAAAAGTGTCGCTCATCGCTAATAGCGTTTGATGAAAAAATAATTTCATTTCATCTAAAGGCATATCTTTTGTCCACAAATCTATACGTAGTGTTTCTTTAGCTTTATGATTCCAAACAGATAAAAGCATAGCTTTAGCTTCTTCGTTTGTAACGCCTCCATCTTGAGCTGTCCAATGTAACTGTTCTGGAATTCTGTTTTCGTCTAATTTAACTTCTAATTCTATTTTTGATGTTTGTGTTTTAGACATTATTTTCTAGGTTTAAATTTTGAATTATTAAAAATTTCTGTAGGTTCTTTTTTTAGCATATCAAGCAATGAGACATTGTTGTTTTCCATATAAGCTATTACAATTTGCCATCCAATGTATTTACCTATTTCTCCAGGAGATTCTGAGTCTAATTGTAATCCAAATTTAGAAAATGGAGCAGGATTAATAAATCTTGAAACAAGCTTAGAATCTGTATCATATAACAATTGATTCTCAACAAAATTCTCCCAAATATATTGCTCGTTTTCTTGAGCCCAAACTAAATCTACTTCAGTATATCCAATTTTTTCCGCATTTGTTTTAAATGGAATGACTTTATCTTTAAAATATAAAGCTTTACCATGATAAACCATCTCATCTAAAAATGTTCTTGGTCTGGACTGATAGATGTATTTAAAGGCATATTGAGTCGCTAAATCTGAAACTATCTGCGACTTTTCCATATTCTGTTTTATGTATTCATAAATATTCTGATAGTACTTATGTTCTTTACCCAAATATGTATCCAAACCAACTAATACAATAGAATCTGTAACTTTTACTTTCGTTCTATAATCCACATCGGAAATTATTGAAATGACTCTTGGTGTATTAAAAGTTTTATCAAAATATTTTAAGTGCTTAAATAGGTTTTCTATTTCTGTTTGCAGTGGTTTTATATTACTGAATGTATTTTTTACTTCGTTTCTTAAGCCTTTTTGTAAACTATCGCTAAGTCGTGCAACCCAAATAGAATCAGGAATAGATTTTGAAAACAAAAAAGGATACGCAGTTTTTAATTCTAGTAAGTTTTCTTCAGAAGTATTATTAAACATTAAATCAAACCGTTCAATATCGAAAGTGATATCAATATCTGAAATTTCACTATTTATTTCGCTCTTTTTATTACAAGAAACAAATAGTATTAAAGCAATAAAAACAGCTATTTTTCGCATAAATTGATTTTTAACTAAAACGATATTAATTTTTAATAATTATACTATTGGCTTACATTTGTATGCAAAGGTACTATTCTTTTATCCAAAATTATAATCCTAAATAACAATGACAAATGATATAAAAATTGCTTTGGCGCAGATTAATGTAATTGCTGGTGAACCAGAAATTAACGTTAAAAATATGTTGTCTAAAATAGAAGAAGCAAAGCAAAAACATGTAGATCTAATATGTTTCCCTGAAATGTGTATTGGAGGTTATTTATTAGGTGATAAGTTTCTAGAGGATGCTTTCTGTGAAGAACTTATGAGTTATAACGAGGAAATCATCAAAGCAAGTGATGATATTGCAATTTGTTATGGAAATATTTATGTAGATAATAGTGGTAAAGGATATCATCCAAATAAAGATGGAAGAAGCAGAAAGTATAATGCTGTTTATGTAGTTCAAAATGGAAAATATGTTAATAGAAAAAGAGAAAATAACATATTACCTATTGGAGTTCAACCTAAAACTTTACTGCCAAACTATAGATTTTTTGATGATGAGCGTTATTTCTTTTCATTGTTAGATGTTGCATTAGATTATGGTAAATCTCTTGAAGAATTAGTGTCCCCTTTTTTAATTACTGTTAAGGGAAAGCAAGTTTCAATAGGAATGGAGTTATGTGAAGATTTGTGGTGTCGCGATTACAGATGTAAGAGTGAACCAATTAACGTTACAAAAATCCTGATTGAACATGGCGCACAATCCATAATAAACTTGTCTGCTTCACCTTGGACATTTATGAAAAATAATGCTCGAGATAGAAGAGTGAAGTTTTTAAAAGAAAAAACTGATGCTTTTGTGAAATTCTATTATGTTAATTGTGTTGGTGTCCAGAATAACGGGAAAAATATCATCACTTTTGATGGAGGATCTACTGTCTATAATGAAGAAGGTGAACCTTGTATGTTTTCGAAAAAAGGATGGCAAGAAGATCTAATGATAATTGATAAAAATTCTTCATTCAAATCTCTAACTAGAGCTATTGGTGATACTATTCAAGAAAAATATAAAGCCATCATTAATGGGTTAAAAAACTCTAATAATATACTTGGGAATAATCCAAAATTTGTTATTGGTTTAAGTGGCGGTGTTGATAGTTCTTTAGTTGCGACATTACTTGTTTTAGCATTCGGAAAGGAAAATGTTGTTGGTGTAAATATGCCATCAAAATACAACAGCTCAAAAACAAAAGCATCTGCAAAAACATTAGCTGAAAATCTAGATATTAAATATCTGGTTTTTCCAATTGAAGAATTGGTAAAAGCCAACTCAAAGTCCTTAGAATCTGACGGTGAGTCGTTAAGTGAATTTAATTTAGAAAATGTTCAAGCTAAGATAAGAGGCACTTC
>JABDPN010000214.1 GCA_013042715.1 Flavobacteriaceae bacterium
CCTATGGACCAACTGAAACAAATAAAAAGCAAATGCAAATTATTAAGTCAATGCTAACTGATGCAGAAAATGAATGGCAAGCGATTAGAAAATCTTTAGATAGTTTTGAACAATTACTGAAGGCTTCTGGTGCTCCTTATATTGATGACTAATCCGAGAACAATCTAATTAATAAAAGAAAGAGCTATTTAAGCTCTTTCTTTTATTTAAATAATATATTAATCTGTAATACAACGTATTAAATAAATATAACTAAACTAATTATTTAATATATAGTCAAAAAATTACAAACATACTTTTGCACACTAAATCTTTTGACATAGGCTGAAATACTATAATAACAAGCTAATTATCTAATTTCACTCTAAATCTACAAATTGTATATAATGTTCAAAACGTTCAAAGATCTGCTGAACATAATTTACTGGTTCTGAACCTCTAACATAACCATATTTTATATTTGGTTTGTTGAAATTTCTAGGTAAACTTAGATCTAATAGCATTTTTTCCACATGTCCAGACCAGACTTTTGGGTCAAAGTCATTCTCTATTGCTAAACGTTGTGCATCCTTTATGTGACCATAACCACAGTTATAAGCTCCCAATGTAAATTTAATTCTGTTAGTAGTATCTGTAATATCATCAAATAGCTCATAAATTTGATGTAAATAACTTGTACCTCCACGTAAATTTTCTTCTTTATCAGATAGGTTTTTTATACCCAAATCTTTTGCAGTCGAGGGCATAACTTGCATTAAACCTTTTGCTCCAGCCCAAGATGTGGCTTTAGGATCGAATTGAGATTCTTGATATATTTGAGAAGCTAACAAGCGCCAATCCCAATTTATTTTTTTTGAATACTTCTTTAATAAATCATCATATTTACTGATTTGAGTATTCTTTAAGCTATAATAATCACTCTTTATACGACGTTTAAATGAACGCTTATTTTTAAAATATTTATTATAAACAACATTAAAGTTAGTTTTTTTTCGCTTAGATTTTATCCATTCATTGACTTCTGCTCTAAAATTTTTAGATTTCTTTCGTGTTACCCAAGCAATTCTTTGTGACAATGATATGGGAACATCAATTTTAAGTATTGGATTGTGAGAGGCATTTATCTTAGCCAAATTTTCATCTGCAATGGTATACTTTATTTTACCATCTGCTACCATATTAATAATCTCACCAGTTGACAATTGACTGCTCAGTGTATCAATAATTATATCACCTCCTATTTCATTTGATAAACTTAAAACCCTTTCGTAATAAGCAGAATTTCTTCTTATAGATATTGTATCTCCAATCAGTTCTACAGGATTATTAATAAGCTGTTTCTTTAAATTACCATATGAAAGTTGCTTATAGTTGTCTGGCTTTTTTTGAACAAGTACTTGTTTGGTAAGAAATAAATATTCTGTAAAATCTACTTCCCATTTTCGTTGATTAGTAATGGTCATGCTGTGAGCAATTAAATCGACATCACCTCTATTTAAAACTTCAAATTCTGAATCTAGATCTTTTGAAACAACAAGCTCTAATTTTAAATCGAGATGGTCTGCAAGCTGATTTAACAATTCATATTCGAAACCCATTGCCTGACCTCTATATAGAAAATAACTTGTACTGCTGTAAACTACCAAAGCTCTAAGAACACCATCTTTTCTAATATCTTCGAGATCTCTATCTACAGAATTTGCAACGATAGGATTTTCATATTCATAAGAATCCTTTCTGTTTTCTTGCTTACATGTAAAAACTATAATTACAAATAGCGCTAATACGTATCGTTTTAATTTAATCATGTTTTACTACCAAATATATGAATATTTGTTTCAAACCCTTTGAGTTTGAATTTTGTAAGCTCTAACTACCATATAAATTAAAAATCCAATTGGGCCAATAAGAAAGGTACCAATTAAGCAAGGTACTAAAATAGCATGCGGAATCTTTAATTTTTTGTTTTCATCTAATATCCACATTCCAACCAAAAGATCGAAGACTAAGTAGTGCAACCATCCTGATAATACTGCATTTTCTATAGTGAACAAATGCATAACCGCTTCTAAGCTACTAAAATCCATTGCTGGTCCACTTATTATGGAACTAATGATGTAAATGGCATATAAAATTGATAAAAGTATTGGTATAACCTTAAAATCAATTAAAAAACGAGTTGTTTTCCAATTAGGTAAAATAATTAGCAGAAGCCACATTATAAATGCCATAGTGTTAGCTATTGAAAAAACGCTTGAAGGAGTCATAATTGTTTTAGTTAATATTATTGTATAATATCATTCATTTTTACTGATATGATTTTTTAATATAATAAAAAAGGTTCAAGTTTTTAAACCAGAACCTTAAACTTATAAATTAAATTTTATTGGAATCTTTTAAAATAGGATATTAACTTAATGCACACCACGACAGTTTCCTTCTAAAGTCACATTAATTTTATTTATTTCTACAGCTCCTGATGGTAATTCTTCTAACTCTAAACCTATATAGTCGTTTGCTGCTTTCCAATTAGCAATGGTTTTACTAAAAAAATCTGATGACAAAGAATCTGTTTCGAAAACATATAATTCGTATGATTCGCCTTTGTCACCACCAAATCTAGTAAGTACTTGCCAACGTCCTTTTTCCTTGTAAGACGTATTGGTATAATCTGACTGTGGATAAAATTTTTCGTCTGATGGTTTTAAAAGTACCCAAATATCTTTATTATGATTTTCTGGATAAACACCCATGGTAAGAATTCTACATTTTACCACATCGCCATTTACAGGAGAAATAACTTGTACACTCTGAACAGGAAAATTTATTTGTAGTTTATTTCCAGTATCAAAAGTTTCAAGATGTGCAACAGGATTCATAGATCCAAAGCTAAAACCTCCATAAAATAGTAATATAACTCCAATGATACCTAAAGAAATTCTTAAGCTTGTTTTTTTTTTGTAAAGAATGGCAAATAATAAACAAAATGCTCCAGCAAAAACGGAAATAATTATACTAGCTAACATCTCTAATGTATTTTATATTAAACAATTAGCTAAACTAAAATACAAAATTTAAAAGGTATTTACTAACAAATAATTGTCAAAATTCTACAGAAATTAAATTTTCGGAATACTAATTATCCAAGATTACAAATTAATTATCCTTTAAAGATTTCATATCAATTACAAAACGATATTTTACATCGCTTTTAAGCATACGTTCATAAGCTGTATTGATATCTTGTATTTTAATAACTTCAATATCTGATGTGATGTTGTGCTTGCCACAGAAATCAAGTAATTCTTGAGTTTCTGCAATGCCACCAATTAGAGATCCTGCTACACTTTTTCTTCCCATAATCATAGGTACTGTAACTAACATTGGATCTATTGGTCCTAAGTAACCAACAATAACTAAAGTTCCATTTGTAGTTAATGTTCCGATGTAAGGATTTAAATCATGTTCATAAGGAACCGTATCTATAATAACATCAAACTTGCCAATTACATGTTCCATTTGACTTTGATCTGTAGAAATAATAACATCGTGAGCACCTAATGCTTTTGCATCTTCTATTTTATTTGTAGAGCGTGAAAATAGGGTAACATGAGCTCCTAACGCAACAGCTAGTTTAATAGCCATATGACCTAATCCTCCAAGACCTACTACAGCAACTTTACTATCTTTACCAACATTCCAATGACGTAAAGGTGACCATGTAGTTATTCCTGCGCATAAAACAGGTGCTATTCCTGCTAAATCTAAATTTTCTGGAACTTTTAAAACAAACGATTCATCAACAACTATTGTTTCGGAATAACCTCCATGTGTATTGGTTTCTAAATGCTTATCGTAACCGCCATAAGTTCCAACCCATTCTGGACAATACTGCTCTAAATCGTCTTTGCAGTTTTGACAGGTTCTGCAAGAATCTACTAAACATCCAACAGCAACAATATCTCCTACCTTATATTTTGAAACGCCTTCACCAATTTGAGCAACCTTACCAACAATTTCATGTCCTGGTACAACTGGATACTGGGTCATTCCCCAATCATTTCTAGCAAAATGTAAGTCTGAATGGCAAACGCCGCAGTACAATATGTCAATTTCTACATCATTTTCAAGAACTACTCTCCTATTTATTTGTAATTGTTTTAAATCGGCTTCTGCAGACTCAGTTCCGTAAGCTTTAATTTCTTTAGTATTCATTTTTAAATAATATTAGTGTTTCTTAAATATATGAAAAACTAATTAAATCACATATTTAAATATGATATTGACAAATAGATTATTAAATAGATAAGTTAGAGCAATAGTTCATTAATAATTACGTTAATATTTATTATTTTCGCATGGTTAAAAACAATTGCATCCCTAACAATGAGATTTTTTTTAAGTTTACTTTTTATTCTTTCTACGCTTAGTATTCAAAGTCAGAATCTACCTAATCTTATTATAATAGATTCATTAGAATCGGTTATTTCAAAAATTGACACGACTCAAATTCAAAATAACATTACAAGTAAAAACTGGAAAACAACAGTTTACAATCCTTATAAAGATGTTGATGTTGCATATCCAATAAAATTAAAATTTGAAGATTCTACGTATGCTTCACCAATGCATAAGGATAAAGTAATAACATCTCGTTTTGGCTGGCGAAGAGGTCGAGCACATAAAGGTATTGATATAGATTTAATAACTGGAGACAGTCTTTTTACGATGTTTGATGGTATTGTGAGATTGGTAAAATATCTTCCAGGACACGGTAAAACGGTTATTGTTAGACATTATAATGGTTTAGAAACCGTTTATGCACATTTATCCAGATATGGTGTAAAAGTTAATGATACTGTTGCAAAAGGCGCATATCTAGGTAAAGGAGGTGCTACTGGAAATGCAAGAGGTAGCCACTTACATTTAGAAGTAAATTACCAAGGCGAATCGATTCATCCAGAATATTTATTTAGCTTTAATGAAGACAATAAGATTAATGCACAGGAGATTTGGATAACTTCAAAATGGACACGTCCAATTGCACATAATTCTAGACGAAAAAGTAAAATTAAACCGCTTACATCAGAAGACGAAGCCTTAGCAAGTCAAATTAAAAAGCGCTCTATTTACATTGTTAAGCCTGGAGATTCACTCTCAAGAATTTCAGCACGAAATAATGTATCTATAGCATCATTGTGTAAAACAAATTCCATTAGCAGAAACTCGGTAATTAAGATTGGTCAAAAACTTGTTATCGAGAATTAATTTCTAGTTTTTTAAAAAAAATTACTATCTTTCTCATATATTACTTCCCACTTTTAAGTGTTTATTAAACACAATTACCCCATTTATGTGAATCTTAATATTTTGTATATCAGATAATTAAACTAACAATAATGAAAAGCACAATTAATCTTTATAATGTGAGTAGTCCCTAATGTTAAATAATATTCATGAAAAAAATCATGAATTGATATTTATTTTTAGAACTAAAAGATTCTCTTGACTAACTAATCTTTAGAATAATCTCTATTATTTTAAAAATTCATGTATCGTTTTTTTAATTCTCTCCTATTTATTCAAATAGGTACATAAATTATTTACTAACAATTAAAACTTAAAAAATTATGCCTGCAACACCTTTAATTAATACTTTAGTTACATTATATGTTAACACAGCTGGAGATCTTAATAACGATTTAGAAAATAATGTCTGGTTTGCTGATACCGATGGTGATGTCGCTAATAATAACGGCGCAAATGTCAGCAATTATTTAACTGAAGTCACTAAAAATGGTAATATTACTTGGGTAGGTGCGGTAAAAGATATTACGGCTAACCCGACGGATTACGTAACAATTACAGGGATAACTCCTCTAGGTGATTTACGGAATAAACTTAGTATAAGTGCCGAGCCTTCTAATCCTGCAAATGGAAATGTTACTCATGTGAATGCCAGAGTCACAGGAAACGCTAGTACAGATCCGTTAGAGTATTCTATAACCTTTGTGGTATCGAAAATAAACAATCTTGGTGAGCGACATTGGAATACATTTACAATTGATCCAAAACTAAGAATTAGTACAACACAATAATTTTTTTATAGAAAAACTCCAGATTTTAAAGCTTAACCCACAATTTACTAACAATTAAAAACTAAAAAATGGCAAAAGACACAAACATTACACTAACAGTAGACACAGCATCTATTACGGAATCAACAAAAAATACTGCAGTAGTATTTTCAGATGACCGAGGCGACGCAGCCGAAACACCAGGAGATCCTGCAAATTATGTTTCTTCAGTTAATAAAAACTATAAAGTTATATGGACTGGAGTTGGAAAGGATAATGTTGGAACTGTGCAAATTACAAATGTTTCAAAAGAAGGTGGATCAGAAATAATGACAAACATTAAGCAGACTCCTAATAACAGTATGACTTGGCAGGCGAAAATAAAACCTGATGCATCAGACAATGATGAGGAAAGCTATACTATAACAATTAAAGTTAATAATGACTCTAGCAAAGTTTTTACAATTGACCCTAAACTTAGAATTAGCACAACACAATAAATTATGATCTTTAATCTTAAAGCCTATTATATACTAATAGGCTTCTTTTTCTTAATATCATCTGCTTTTACACAAGATCAGAAAGTAGCAGATAGTTTATACGTAATTTATCAAAAAAATGATTTTCAAGGAGAAGACCGTATGCAATTACTACTGAAATTAGGGTTAAATGAAATGAATGATCTTAATGCTGGATTAAAATATAGTGAAGAGTTAATAACTTTGGCGACTTTATCCAACAATTACTTTTATGTTTTTGAAGGTTATGTGATTAAAGGTAACACTTATCGTCAATTAGGTGATATTGACAAAGCTTTAGAAGCTCTATTTAAAGCAAGTGAAGCATCAATTAAAGCTGAAAATTTAGAAGGCGAAGCAATTTCGTATATATCTATTGCAGATGTATATTCAGAAATTGGGAATCCTAGTAATGCAGAACTATATTACGAAAAAGGTATTGATATATCTCGTAAACTTGATGAACCAATTACTTTAGCTAGTGCACTTTTTAATGCTGGAGATGAATATTTTAATAATAAGAAATTTGATAAGGCGCTTAATTATTTTGCAGAAGCAAAATCCATTTTTGAAGCCGAAGATTATAGAATAGGATTAGCTTATGCTCTTGGTAACATTGGTATGGTGCATGCAGAACAAGGCAACCATACACTTGCCGAAAATGAAATTAACCAAGCCATTAAGATACTTGAAGAGCTGAAGGATTATTATGCTATTGCAGAATATCTAACTTATATGTCTGATATCTATATTGAGCAAAACGATTGGGAAACAGCAATTTCTTATGCTGAACAAAGTTTGGAATTGGCTGAAAATAATGGTCTTAAAAAGCAAATTTCAGAATCTAATCTTAAATTATCTGAGCTACATGAACATAAAGGAAATTTTGAATTATCCAATCAATATTTCAAAGAGCATATCATTTACAGAGATAGCATTATAAATCTTGAAAATATTGAAAAAGCAGCAGATTTAAGAACAGATTATGAAGTCTCTCAAAAGCAAATCGAAGTCGATTTGTATAAAGAAAAAGAACGCAATCAACGTATAATTGCTATCTCTACTGCTATTGCTTTAATTTTAATTGGATTATTAGCTGTTGGACTATATAGACGCAATAAATATGTAAATAGAACCAATAAGATTATAGCTACTGAGAAAGAACGTTCAGAAAATCTATTATTAAACATATTGCCAGAAGAAACAGCTCAAGAATTAAAAGAACATGGTAAAGTAAAAGCCAAAAAATTTGAATCTATAACTGTGTTATTTACAGATTTTAAGGGATTCACAGAATATGCAGAGAAATTAACTCCGGAAGAATTAGTAGAAAGTGTAGATTTTTATTTTTCCAAATTTGATGCTATAATGGAAAAGCATGGATTAGAAAAGATTAAAACTGTTGGAGATGCTTATATGTGTGCTGGTGGTTTAAATAATACTGTTAAAAATCATGCAGAAAAAATGGTTATGGCAGCATTTGATATTGCTGAATTTGTAAAATCTGCTAAAACAAGAAAATCTAATAGTAATACACGATTTGATATTAGAATAGGCATAAATACAGGACCTGTTGTTGCTGGAGTTGTCGGAACCAAAAAATTTGCCTACGATATTTGGGGAGATTCTGTAAATATTGCTTCACGAATGGAATCATGCTCAGAACCAGGAAAAATAAATATTTCAGAAAACACCTATACTCTAGTAAAAAATACCTTTAATTGTGAGTACAGAGGTGAAATTGAAGTTAAAAATAGAGGTCAGCTAAAAATGTATTTTGTAAATAATCCTAAAGATAATAAGGAAGCTTGACCACCTATTTATTAAGCATATAAAGTTGTATAAAATCATTTTTTGTACATTAGAAACTTGTATTACCAACTTAAAAGATGAATTATTATGGCTCACGATCCAAATAATTATTGGGAACAATTAGAACGACTTGAAAAACTAATTAGAGCTTCTGAACTTAAAGCAGGAGTTATTTTTTCGTTCCATAGTCTTATTTTAGGGCTTTTTATAGATAGATTAGATTTCTTTCAAGAAGCTTTTGGTGGTAATTACGTATTAATTATTTTGGCTTGCCTTTGGATTTTTTGTGTATTAATATCAATCTATTATTGTTTTAAATGTTTTATGCCTAGAATAGAAACAAAAAATAAAAAGAATGTGTTTTTCTTTAGAGATGCAGCATACGGTTTTGGAACTATAGACGAATACACAAAAAAATTAATGGATGTTTGTAGTAGCAAAACTGAATTCTTTGAAATGCTTAGCGAGCAAATCTATGTTGAAAGTATGATAATAGATAAAAAATTTACTAGTGTTCAAAAATCATTACGCTTTTTTGCAGCAAGCTTTATAATTATTATTTTTATACTATTGGTCTGGGTTATGATTTAAAAAATCACTTTTTGATTTCCAGCTTATAGCCTACTCCATGCACATTAATAAGACTAATACTTTCATCTTCTTTTAACTTTTTCCTAAGTTTAGATATATACGTGTCTAAACTTCTACCAACGACTACACCATTGTCCTCCCAAACTTTTTTAGTAATCTCTTCACGCTTTACAATTTGATTAGCTTGAGCAACTAATAATTCTAGAATTTCACACTCTTTTTTGGATAAACTAATTTCTTGAGCTTCTTTAATTAACTTGTTTTGGTCTGGATAAAATTTAAAGTGACCAAGAGAAGCATAATCTTTGTCGTTTATATCTTGTAAATGTTTCTTTTTAGTTTTAAAATAGAGAAAAACTAAACTTAGCAATAGAATGACAAAAATAATATATAGGTATGTGTGGTCTTGATTAGTTTTAGATAAATTAGTGAATCGTATGGAAATAGTATAGCAACCTTGTTTTAACTCACGTCCACCACAAGGCACAATACCTTTTTCGATATTTTGCTTCATTTCGTAGCTATAAGCGACTTCGTGGTCTTCGCATTGCTTTACTTCTACTATATAGAATTGAGGCATCTTAGCTTTTTCAAAACTTGTTCTTACAGTATTAACCAAACTATCTGGATGAATACTCAATTCATTTTCAAAAGAAATTTGATATTTATTTTTTGAAATTTCTATTACAGGTTTTACTACAGAAGTAAAATCTTGATTTTGCAATAATAATTGGTGTCCAACATCACGTAATGTTACTTTAACGAATTCAGAAAAATGTGATGTATTGTCTTCATTTTCACAAGAAAAGAGTGTTAAAAAAATTGATAGAAATAGAAATATAAAGCGTGTCATTTTCATATATAAATGTAAATAACACAAAAAAATGCCACATTTTACAACTCTTGACATTTCTTTTACACTTTTTTGACATATTTAAGGCAGTCTTCCTCTAGTTTTACTTCATAATCATAAAGTAGTATTAATTTAAAATTTAGAAAAAATGAAAAAGTACATTATTATTTTAAGTCTCATTTTAATAGCAATAACACTTACCTCTTCTTATGCATTTAAATGGAATTTTACAGATTTAACCGCATCAAATAATAAGAATGTGACTGAAGAGCTAACGAAGACAGAAATAAAAGCTCCTACTAGATTTTCAGATTTTGTATATGGCATAGGTCCTAGGTTTGGTCCTATGAAACTTTCTGCCATACAAAAAGCAACATCAATAAAAGAGTTTTTAGAAGATGAAGACTTTATTGCTATAGAAGAACTATACTCAACTAGTATTATTGTAATTAAAAATGATGATCTAACAGACATTCGAGCTTATGGAAATACATTTGAATTAAATAACGAACAGTTAAGTTTAATAAAATCCTTAGGGATTTCTACAAATTTTGTATTTAAAGCTGAATATTTAAGTAAAAACCTGAAAACAGGTAAATTAGAATACAAGTATACAAAGCCTCATCAAACAATAGTACCAGAACACCAAGCAACGTATTCACATGGTTTTGAAGAGTTAAAAAAATACTTAAGAGAAAATAGTAAAGATACTTGGGAAGCTATTGATGAAAACGATTTACAACCAGCAAAACTGTTCTTTACAATATCTAAATCTGGAACAGTCAAAAATATATATATTGATAGAACATCTAATTTCCCTAAAGTAGATAATAGAATGATTGAACTATTAAATGAAATTCCTGGAACATGGATTCCTGCTAAAAATAGTAAAGGTGAAAAAGTTGATCAAGAACTAGTTATATCGTTTGGATTAATGGGCTGTTAAGTACTAAAATTCTATATATATTTTTAAACACACTCACATTTGAGTGTGTTTTTAGTTTTGAGCTAAATTGTATCAAATTAATTAGTATTTTAATACACTGAATTCAGCGATTCATATTATATGGATAACCAACCAAAAACAATTAAAAAATTCGGAACTTTTGGAGGTGTTTTTACACCAACGCTTTTAACCATTCTAGGTGTTATTATGTACTTAAGAATGGGTTGGGTTGTTGGTAATGCTGGACTATTAGGTGCGTGGTTAATCATAATCGTTTCCTTTTTAATTACCTTATGTACAGCACTTTCTATGTCTGCAATTACAACAAACATAAGAATAGGTGCTGGAGGAGCTTATGCAATAATCTCTCAAGCATTAGGTCTGGAAGTTGGAGGTAGTTTAGGAATTCCACGTTATATTTCTCAAGGACTTGCCGTAGCCATGTATATTTTTGGTTTTAGAGAAGGTTGGTTAGGTATTTTCCCAACTCACGATCCTTTTTTAGTTGATATTGCTGTATTTCTCTTTTTGTTTACCATTGCTTATATCAGTGCTAATTTGGCCATAAAGACACAATATGTAATTATGGTAGTAATCATACTTTCTCTTGTTTCAATTGTTGTTGCAGCATATAATGGTTCTATGGAAATTCCAACAAGTGAAGCTTTAAGTTGGGGAAGTTTTCAAGGTTCTTCAGAAAATGATTTTAGTGGTAGTAATTTTTGGATTGTATTTGCAGTATTTTTTCCAGCAGCAACAGGAATTATGGCTGGAGCTAATATGTCTGGAGAATTAAAAGAACCAAAGCGAAGTATTCCTGTTGGTACGCTTTGGGCAATTGGTGTAAGTTTTATAATCTATATGGCTTTAGCGTATTGGTTAGCTAGAACTGCAACTGAAGAAGAATTACTTACTAATTATAATATTATTATAGATAAAGCTTTTAATGGTCCTTTAATTATTGCTGGAATACTGGGAGCAACCTTCTCCTCCGCTTTGGCTTCAATTGTAGGATCATCTAGAATACTATTTGCAATGGGAGAACATCGTGTTTTACCATATTCAAACTTTTTATCTGGACAAAGTGCTAATGGGCAACCAAGAAACGCAATGATCGTTACAGGAGTACTAATTTTTGCAACCATGTTACTTCGAAACATTAACGCAATTGCTCCTTTAGTAACTTTATTCTTCTTAGTAACCTATGCAATGATAAATATTGTTGTAATTATTGAACAACGATTAGGTTTAATTAGTTACCGTCCTTTATTTAAAGTACATAAATGGATTCCTTGGCTGGGATTAATATCATCTGTTTTAGCCATGTTTATAATTAATCCTACAATAAGTTGGATTACAATTTTTATTGTTTTTATTGTGTATTGGTACCTTTCAAAACAAAACCTTGAAACACCTTTTGAAGATGTTCGTTCTGGTTTATTTGTATCTTTTGCAGAATGGGCTGCTAAGCATACATGGGGAATGAAAAGTATGCAGCAAAGAGCTTGGAAACCCAATCTCATGGTTCCTGTTAGAGACATTGTTGGTGCTAAAGGTAATTTTCAATTTTTAAGAAATATTGCTAAACCTAAAGGCTCAATAAAATTACTTGGAATTGAACCATTTTGTGAAAACAGTAAACTTGTAAAAGAACTTGATAAATTATCAGAGACCTTTGTACACAAAGGTGTGTTTTCATCTTGGACAGTTATTAATACCGAAGAATTCGCCAAAGGTGTAAATTATGGTAATCAAGCTTTAAAAGGTGCATTTTTTAGACCTAATATTATCTTTTTGAACCTTCAAGATCACGATGACTATGAAAATGAAATTCGTCCTGTAATTAAAGAGTCAATT